>JBFXII010000361.1:0-3628 GCA_050176095.1 Desulfomonilaceae bacterium | reverse complement strand
ATACTTAATCTTCTGAGATTCTCTGAAACAAAAATCATAGGTATTAGCTTAGGTGATCACCGCTCATGTGTCGACAAATGGGGCCGTTTTAGTTAAAAGAACGGTTGGTAAAAATTTTACAATGGAATTTCATTCAAATGTATGAAGCTATGTGGGACTCAGATACAGGCGGTGTATTGCTGACTTCAGATCTATCGCCTGACAATATACGGATCGAAATACGACCTGTCTTTTATGAAGAACTTGATCTACTTGGAATGGACCAGGAGTGGAGTTATCCGAAGTCAGAAAAGCCATTGCTTTGGGCGACATCAGGTAGACGCTATTTCTATAGGGGACGGTTGGTCGCCGAAACCCGAGGAGGCGGATTCTTTGAGAAACCTCAGATCATAACTTATGAGGAAAATCTTTCATTAACCCCGATCGACATAAAAGGCATGGTTGAGAAGAATTCACGCCTCATGGAAGGATTAGAACAAAAAGCAATCGAGTTCATCCATGATACCTACAAGAAATACTCCAGAAAAGTCGACGTAACAGCGGTAGCCTTCAGTGGCGGGAAGGACTCATTAGTTCTACTAGACCTGGTGCAAAGGGCACTATCGCCTGACCAGTTCGTAGTAGTCTTTGCCGATACCACCATGGAACTCTCACCGACCTATGAGGCAGTAGAGAAAGCTAAACTACGCTGGCCTAAGCTAAATTTCCAAACAGCCAGGTGCCATAAAGACGCTTTAACTACTTGGAGAGAATTTGGGCCACCTAGCCGCATCCTCAGATGGTGTTGCACAGTTCACAAATCGGCGCCCACATTATTGCTTTTAAGAAATTTGACCAATAAGGCTTCTCTGAAAGCGCTGGTTTTTGATGGTGTGAGGTGTTCAGAAAGCACTGGTCGGTCAGGCCGAGAAAAAGTAGCACACGGAGGTAAACATAAACCACAAATAAATGCTCGACCTATTCTAAACTGGTTTGCTTCAGAAGTCTTCGCCTATATCTTCTGGCGTGGACTTGAATGGAACACCGCTTATAGATTCGGCAATTCACGAGTTGGATGTTCGTTGTGCCCTTTTAGTTCCCAATCAAATGATTTCATTAATACCCATGAGTATTTTTCAGAAATAAAGCCGTTCAGTGATTTGGTGCTATCAATGAACAAATTGGGCGATGACGAAAACTCAATTCAGAACATGTATCTAAGAACTGGTCAATGGAAGAGCCGAAGCGGAGGCCACAATCTGGAACATGCAGTAACTAAAGTGATTACCAATGACGAGCCGGACCAATTAACATTTCACCTGTTGGATCCTAAGGCCAAGTGGCTGGATTGGATTGGAGTTTTGGGTCCAGTTAGTTTAGAGAACTCTAGCGTTGGTACAGTCTCAATTGGTAGTCATGAGTTCAGGTTCGAACAGGTGCTCATGAATAATGCCCAAAAGGTAATAGTCACAGGATTTCGTGGTTTTAGCCCTAGCTTTAAATCTCTTTTCCGCTCACTGGCTAAAAAGGCAGCCTATTGCATTGGATGCGGCGCCTGCGTTGTGGAATGCCCTACAGGGGCCCTCAGGTTGGACCAGAAGATTAGTGTTCAAAAAGACCTTTGTGTGCATTGCCACAATTGTCTGACATTCACGGAAATGGGCTGTGTATTAGCCAAGTCTTTGAAATGCAGAGAGGGTGGTGTCGGGATGAAAGGTTTGGACAGATACAATACCTTTGGAATGAGAAGTAATTGGATTGAAGGCTTTTTCCTAAACCCTGGGGATTGGTGGCACGATAACACGTTGGGGAAAAAACAGTACGAAGCCATGAAAGTCTGGTTAACAGAATCAGAGATTCTTAGGGGGGCTAAAATTACTGAGTTGGGAAGGCTTTTGCAAAGATCAGGCGCTCGTAATCTTCTGACCTGGGCCATAATCTGGACTAATTTGGCATGGAACTCCAGGGTAGTGCGTTGGTACATTGAAAACATACCTTGGAACAGTTTGGTGGACAAGAAAGACCTGATTGTAAGAATAGCGAATGGCGCTCCGAAAAGAACAGAGGTAAATGCCATTGGAGCTTTGGTGGGGACCTTACGTGACACCCCTATTGGAAATCAACTGGGGATAGGCCTGGTTCATGCCCGCGGAAAGGTTATTTCCCACATAGAAAAAACACCCTGGAAAGATCCTGATTGTTTGGCAGTGTTGTATTCAATTTATCGCTTTGCGGAACGGACAGACAAGTACAACTTGACAGTATCCGAGATTGTTGAAAATGCCTCTTATGGACCACACGCGCTCTTCGGTCTCGACGAGACCACTTTGGAGCACTGTCTTAGGCGACTGAGTTCTGATAATTCAGCGTTTTTAGGTGTGGAGCTTGTTAAGGGTCTCGACAATATCAATCTTAATCCAGAAAGAAAATCGGAAGATGTCCTTACCTTGGCCTTCAATTAGACAATTTCCCCCTAAAGCCTGGGTTAAACATCAAGGCTTTGGTTTACGGACTGAATGGCTTCAGCAATATTTTTCCAATGTTTGCGCCGTCGACCGATGCGAAATGCTTGGGCCAAATCAAAAAATTTCCTTAGCAGTGTGGCTCAAAACATGTGGATTGAATGACTCTCAAGGTCGGCCGACATTGTTGTGTGGATTGCGTGGAATCAACGCGAACATGTCCTCTGAAGTATGGCAAATTATGTGGATTAATATCGTCTTGCAGTTTGCTACTGCCTGGTGGTTTGTATCAATCTTGGGAAAAGGGAGCTGGTCTTCGAGTGAATTAAAGAGACTCTTGCCCAATCATGCTTGTTATCTGGCTCCTAGGTCAGCCTCTAATGCAATCATGGAGTTGCTCGGGCTTTTTGAGCGTAGCCCGATAGGTCAGGAATTAGGACAGGGTGTTGTTAGTGGCCATAGTCCACGCTCAGTAAAAAGGATTGGACTTAGCACACCGTCTAGCGCTGCTTCGAATTACAGCGCTTTTCAACTTTTTCTAATGACAGGAAGTGTCAAACTTTCATTTGATAACCACATTCCTTGGCCCTGGGTGGTGTTTGGATGTGACAAGGATTACGTCATCAGTCAGATAATAACAAATAAGTGTGACTGGATTGAAATAACATCAGACGAGATCGTCTGTAGAGATATAGACAAGGGGGCGTCTCATGTCATGGATTTACTCGGATTACATAGAGGTTCGTAAGGATTTCATACCAGTATTTACGGAAGAGGCGGATAAGGCTAACCCTCATGCCTGGAAGTCGTTTATTCCACACAAGGGATTAGAGGACGTCATCCAGAATTTATCCAAGGCTCTAGAGCGTGGCAAGGCTGAGGATAAGCGATCAGTATGGATGAGAGGGGCCTACGGCACCGGAAAGACTTATGCATCTTTTGTCATCAAGCATTTATTGGAGGACCCCAAGGAGCAAATAGTCGACTATTTCACGGGATCCACATCCACAAAAATGCCAATGTTATGGCGACAATTTTCATTCATACGTGATCGTGGTCCTATTTTAGTTCCGTATCTCTCATCATCGTCTCACGTCAATTCAACATTCAAATTTCTAGCAGAAATTCAAAAAGCGATAAAGGTTGCTCTGGCGCAAAGGGGAATGAGCACAGGGGTATCTGAATCT
>JBFXII010000360.1:0-3638 GCA_050176095.1 Desulfomonilaceae bacterium | reverse complement strand
CTGAAGACCTTATTCTTCAAATTCCACGGATTCACCAGTTGGTAGTGGCTTATTCAATACCAACAATCTGTCTTCAAGGTTATGAGGCTTACGATGTGATTGCAACCATAGCATCCAAGGCTAATAGCCTTGGATGGAAAACCATCATCGTATCCGGCGACAAGGATCTGACCCAGATTGTAAATCCCCGATCCGTCATGTGGGATCCTCAGAAGGACGTCGTCTATGATGAACACGGTGTTAAGGAAAAGTTTGGGGTCAAACCATCACAAATTGTAGACTTTCTCGCTCTGACGGGTGACTCCTCGGATAATGTCCCGGGTGTGCCGGGAATTGGGCCAAAAACGGCAATGAACCTGATTGAGAACTATGATTCTTTGAGCGAACTTTACAATCATATTGAAGAAATAAAACAGAAGAAAGTCAAAGCCAATCTACTAAACCACAGGGATGATGCGCTATTAAGCAAAAGATTGGTTACTCTAAAATCAGATGTTCCCATAGACTTAAGCATCGAAGACCTCCGCCCAGGAGAACCCGACATTTCGATGCTCCGCTCGCTGTTCAAAGAATTTGAATTTCGAAAAATGTTGGCTGATCTGCCAGCTACCAAGACACTCGATTTCTCAAAATACAAGTCCATCATCGAAATTCATGAATTGGCAACTCTAATTGAATATCTCGAACAAAAAAAACAATTTGCTCTCGATGTTGAGACAACCTCACTTCAACCCATGTTGGCTGAACTCGTAGGCATATCCGTTTGCGCTGAGGCAGGTAGGGCTTTTTATGTCCCCGTTGGACACAAGAACGGAAAGCAACTCGACAAATATGAAGTCTTAACCAAATTCAGAAAAATACTTCAGGATTCGAATATCGAGAAAATTGGGCAAAATATTAAATACGATTTGATTGTTCTAAGAAATGAAGGTCTGGAAATCAATGGAATAGCATTCGACACGATGTTGGCGTCGTATATCCTTGATCCCTCTCGCAGAGGTCACTCCCTGGATGATCTATCCGAATTGCTTCTGGAACATAAGATGATTCCAATTAAGGATCTAATTGGTGTTGGAAAAAACCAGATTCTTTTTTCGGAGGCGACAATCTCTCAAGCTGAGATCTACGCATGCGAGGATGCCGATGTAACCTATAGAATTTCTGAGTTACTCTGGCCTCGAATAAAACAGGAAGGGTTAGGGGAACTTTATGGCAATGTTGAAATGCCTCTCATACAAGTCCTGGCAGACATGGAAATGGCGGGAGTAAAAGTGGATGTCAGTTATCTTGGCGAATTGTCAGATGAATTTAAGGTCTCCTTGGAATCACTCGAACAGACCATCTATCAACTGGCAGGAGAGAGATTCAACATAAATTCCACGCAACAGCTCAGTGAAATTCTCTTCAACAAAATAGGGCTAAAATCCACGAAAAAAACTAAGACAGGTCTGTCCACTGCATTGAATGTTCTCGAAGAATTAGCATCGGAACATGAGTTACCGAGAAAAATACTGGAATACAGATCAATCTTTAAACTCAAATCCACATACGTTGACTCCCTAACTACTCTGGTTAATCCGAAAACTGGACGAATCCATACCTCGTATAATCAAGCCGTTGCTGCGACGGGAAGACTATCGTCATCTGATCCAAACCTACAAAACATCCCTATAAGATCTTCAGAGGGAAGAAAGATCAGAAAAGCGTTCGTGGCTGATAAAGGAAAAGTTCTTGTATCCGCTGATTATTCACAGATAGAACTTAGGGTTATGGCTCACTTGTCTGGTGACGCGAGGTTGACAGAGGCTTTTGAGGCCGGTGAGGATATTCATTCCATTACAGCCGCCAGCGTTTTCGATTGCGCACCCGAACTTGTTACACCTGATATGCGACGGAAGGCCAAGGAAATAAATTTTGGAATAATTTACGGCATGGGACCATTTAAGTTGGCAGGACAAATTGGAGTTGGTTTGAAAATGGCCAAAAAGTATCTTGAAGACTATTATGAAACCTATTCAGGAGTTAAAAAATATATGGAAGAAATTCCAGAGAAGGCTGCAAAATGCGGCTACGTGACTACTGTACTGGGTAGGAGACGTCCGCTGCCAGATCTAAACAGCCCCAACAAAATCCTGCAGCAAGCAGCAAGACGCATCGCTATCAATACTACCATACAAGGTAGCGCAGCCGATTTAATTAAAATTGCCATGATAAAGGTCAATTCAGCGATAAAACAACTTGCTTTTCCTTGCAAAATGATTCTACAGGTTCACGACGAACTAGTGCTGGAAACGGATTCGAAATACTTAGATGCGATTTCAAAATTGTTAAAAACGGAAATGGAAAATGCCTATAGACTTTCTGTTCCTCTGGTCGTAGATGTCTCTTACGGAAAAAACTGGGATGAAGCTCACTGATATGCTCTAGTCTCCTATAAAAGAACGAAAAATAAAGGAATTCCAAAAAATGTCAGAAAACTTTTCGGCTTGGATATTAACCATCGGTAATGAAATTATTAATGGAGTAATTACGGATACCAACAGGGAAAACATATCAAGAGAGCTTAGAAGTGTGGGAATCTCGATCAGGGGTATGTCTTCGGTAGGTGATGATGAGGCCGAAATTGCTGAGGCGCTAAGGTGTTCTATGGGCAAGGTGGATCTAACAATCGTCAGCGGTGGGCTCGGACCAACCGAAGATGATAAGACAGCTGCGGGGGCAGCGCTGTTTCTTGGTGATACGTTAGTCTTGAACGAGGAACAGCTGGAAAGGATTCGTGACCGCTTCAACAAAATGGGACGCCTAATGTCACCGAGCAATGCTAAACAAGCAATGCTTCCCTCAAAATCAATTCCTTTGCCAAACGATTATGGAACCGCCCCAGGTTTTGCTATTGAGAATTCAAATCGCTACGCTTTATTTTTTCCTGGAATTCCCGCAGAGCTTCTGCCGATGTTGCGCGAACAGGGGTTGCCGCTCATATTCAAACGACTTGGTTCGACCCAAAAAGTTTTCGAGAGCAAGACCACGATTGTTTATGGGTACTCAGAATCACGCCTGGGAGAGATACTCGCCGACATAGCGGTGGATACAGCCAATTGTCATTTGGCCTTTCTTCCGAGGTTTCCTATCATGCGGCTCAGAATAGATGCCATTGGAGCAAGTGAAGAAGAGGCGTCAAAAATAATCGAAGACAAGCAACGTCTTATACGTGAAAGAATTGCTGAAAACATAATTAGCGAAGATGGGGAATCGGTCGAGAATATAATGATAAGATTATTACACGAACGAAATCTAACCTTGAGTCTTGCTGAATCTATAACTGGGGGCATGATTGGTGAGATGCTGACTAGAGTTCCAGGATCTTCAAATGTTTTCATGGGATCAGTTGTCTCGTATTCCAACGACATGAAGGTGGAACTACTCAAAGTATCACGAGAAATAATTCAGGACAAAGGGGCTGTTTCACATGAATGCGCCCAAGCCATGGCTATTGGAACTCGCCTAGTGGGCGGCTCTTCGATCGGGCTATCTGTTACGGGGGTAGCCGGCCCTGATGGTGGGTCTCCCACAAAACCTGTAGGAACCTTTTTTGTCGGCTTGTCTTCAGCAAACCTGTTGGTTAGCCGGCGCTATCT
>JBFXII010000359.1:0-3641 GCA_050176095.1 Desulfomonilaceae bacterium | reverse complement strand
TGGGGCGCTCCTCCAGTGCTTCCGCCTAATTCAAAGCTGGTTAGCAATGTCGAAAAATACGAAGTTAAGTCCCCCGGTTGCAATCCTTGTGTAACACCTGGACTAGCTTACGAAATGGTCAAAAAACAGCAGGTAAAATAAGGCTTGTTCATACAGTTAAAAAGGCCGGGTTTAACCCGGTCTTTTTTTGTTCTGATTAAAATTTGATTTAACTTGCTTATTAGGTAGGCCCCAGCCTGGAATCCCAGATATTCTTTATTGTCTCCGGTAATTTAAAAAATAGTTATCTGGAATGGTGGATGTTGTTTATGGAGTCGCTGTCATGGTCACCCTAAACTTCACTATTGCCAATCATGGCGCCCACGCGTAATCTAATTGGGATCAGAAACACTTTGCAATATGAGGTTCAACTTGTCCGAGAAACAATATGCGCTCATTCTGGATTATGGATCACAATACACCCAGCTCATTGCACGTAGAGTTCGAGAGGCTGGAGTATACTCAGAAATTCATCCTTTTAACAAAGCCACGGAGGCAATAGAGAAAGCCTTCCCATCGGCCATCATCCTCTCTGGTGGGCCCGCAAGTGTCTATGATCGTGAAGCTCCAAAGCTGGATCCTAAAATATTGAATCTGCAAATACCGATATTAGGAATCTGTTATGGACTTCAAGCGCTCGCCTATTGTTTGGGAGGAACTGTACAACCGGCAGCCGAACGTGAATACGGCAGAGCAAATCTGACTGAGATATCAGTAAAATCGGAGCTTTTGAACGGACTTCCTAGAGGCGCTCAGGTCTGGATGAGTCACGGTGACAAGGTCATAAACCTTCCAGATGGTTTTGTGGGCACGGCAAAAACAGGCGATACCGATTTCGCTGTTATAGAGAACAGCAAGAGAAGGATCTTTGGTGTACAGTTTCATCCGGAAGTGGCCCATACACCTCAGGGAAAGACCGTGATCGACAATTTCCTCTTCCAAATCTCTAAGCTTGAACCTACCTGGTCGATGCGTTCTTTTATTGAATCGACCGTAGAAGAGATTCGTGAACAGGTAAGGGATTCTCATGTTGTGGCAGCATTATCCGGAGGAGTAGATTCGTCCGTAATGGTGGCTTTGCTCCACAGGGCTATCGGGGATCAGCTGCACCCTATATTCGTGAACAACGGCCTTTTGAGGAAGAACGAAGCCGAAGAGGTTAGGAACGCTTTTGAGTATAGTCTTGGCATAGAGGTCGATTATGTGGATGCTTCTCAACGCTTTCTGGACAAGCTTCAGGGAGTTACCAACCCTGAAGATAAGAGGAAGATCATAGGGACTGAATTCATTAGGGTGTTCGAAGAAGAATCAGCGCGTTTTAAAGATGTAAAATTCCTAGCCCAAGGGACTCTCTATCCTGATGTGATCGAAAGTGTTTCCTTTAGGGGTGGACCGTCGTCTACGATAAAAAGCCATCATAATGTTGGTGGCTTACCGGAACGGATGCATTTAGATCTTATTGAGCCGCTCCGGGAATTATTTAAGGATGAGGTCAGGGAACTCGGACTGGCGCTTGGTCTACCCGATAAAATGATATGGAGGCATCCATTCCCAGGGCCAGGGCTGGCCGTCAGAATACTTGGGGAAGTCACTGATCAGCGTGTGAAGCTTCTGCAGGAAGCAGACGCCATAGCTATCTCAGAAATCCAAAATGCTGGTCTGTATCGCGATATCTGGCAAACTTTTGTAGTTCTGTTACCGGTTAAATCGGTCGGTGTAATGGGAGATGAACGTACTTACGAACATGTGGCTGCGCTACGTGCGGTAGAGTCAACAGATGGAATGACAGCTGATTGGTTCAGAATTCCTCATGAA
Source organism: Desulfomonilaceae bacterium (assembly GCA_050176095.1). Taxonomy (GTDB): domain Bacteria; phylum Desulfobacterota; class Desulfomonilia; order Desulfomonilales; family Desulfomonilaceae; genus CAITZA01. Next base: position 1,787 of record JBFXII010000359.1, on the reverse strand, counting down.
GTGTTAGCCCTGATATCTAATCGAATAATCAACGAGGTTAGGGGGATAAATCGAATGGTTTATGACATTTCGTCAAAACCCCCTAGCACGATTGAGTGGGAATAGTTTAGTGATGTAATTCGTTCAGAAGAACTCTGGAAATTACATTTCTGGTGTGGTTTCAGACCCAAGAGCAGCTTTTCGATGACGATGAATCGGAGCTTAGTCTTTTAATGTAATTATCTAGGAGGCTCATCTTGTCAGGAGGCAGATTTTCGATCAGTCTTTTTATCTGGTCATACTTTGGATCATCCTTGAGCGTTTTGTAGGGAGTCGATAAAGACTGAAACCTGTTTGCCTCAAGCGATGGCATTTTGCTTCTCCTGACTTTAATTTCATGATTAACCGTGATGTCGACTTGGCTATTAATTGAAAGTTTAGCGCTTGTCAACACAAAACTGGCTGATTCTCCGATGTATAACTCATCGAAATAACTAGCTCACTTGCGCCAACATGCGGTTTATCCAATCAAAAAAATTCCTGATTATCGGGTTGTTCACAGTCTGTATCTCGAGAAACCTCATGTCAACAATTGGCTTTCCTTCGATCAGCGCCAAATCTTGGACAGCCGATGAAAATGCCCCATAAACGGATCCAAGTAAGAATCTTTTTCTGGTTGGGGGCTTCCAAATGCTTGCCAGGGACTTCCCAACGCGCCAACGCGTCTTATGTCCGGCGACTCTCATTTTTATAATTCCAGCCTTAACCTGTTGGAGTCAGGAGACTATTACTGCCACATTGGGTTAGGTCTGGTGCGACATAGTAATAACAAGCTAGTTTATATATGTGAAATTTCTAATTAGTTTTTTGGGTTTCTAGAAGTGATATGTAATTTGAATTTCCACCCATGTTAGTAGAAAAATAAGACCGTCTCCGGGAAAGTATCAAGGGGGGGGAATCATGATACAAATAGAAGACGGCCTCACGATCTCAGACTAGCCTCGGATAGGAAAAAAGTCAATTAGTGTTGATAAAAAAATAGTAAGAATAATCTCTTTGAATTTCAGCGCTATGAAATCCATGAAAAATCTTTTGCCATCTTTACTAAAATAAGTCTTGGTCTGCGATTACCCCTGCAGCTTCAGGGAAGTTGAGAAAATAGTGTGTTTGTAGTAGTGTTTACAAGTGAATTTGACTACTTGAGCCTTGGAAGCGATTTTCTGATGGTTCGGGCTTTTATTTGATCTCAAAAGAGGGGAATTAACCGGAGTAATGATGTCCAAGAAATATTCTATAGCAGTTATCGGTGGCGACGGAACCGGTCCAGAGGTGATAAAGGAAGGTATTAAGGTCTTAGAGACAACATCTAGGAAGTTCGCTTTTGATTTAGATTTTCATCATTATGACATAGGTGGGGAGCGATATCTCAAGACTGGAGAAATACTACCAGATTCCGTCATAGAAGAGTTTAGGGGGCATGATGCAATATACCTAGGCGCAATTGGCCATCCATCAGTACCCCCTGGAGTGCTCGAGAAGGGTATACTGCTTCGCATGCGGTTCGAACTGGACCAGTATGTTAATTTGAGGCCGGTAAAACTCTATCCTAATGTAGAGACTCCTCTTAAAAATAAGACTCCAGAGGACATTGATTTCGTAGTTGTTAGAGAGAATACGGAGGGTTTTTATGTTGGTTCAGGTGGTTTTTTCAAGAAAGACACCCCGGATGAAGTTGCTATTCAGGAATCGATAAACACTCGCAAGGGAGTAGAGCGACTTTTGCGCTATTCGTTCGATCTGGCCAGAAA
>JBFXII010000358.1:0-3674 GCA_050176095.1 Desulfomonilaceae bacterium | reverse complement strand
GCGTCCTATAAGAAACCCATCAGAAGCCGAAAAACGTTTTCACATGATTAATGTAATAAAATACAAAGGTTATTCTCAAAACTTCAACCAATTGACTCGCCTAATTTAAATTTTTTCACCTTTTCAAATCAAGACCTTCTTCTTGCCCAAGAAAACAACAGTTATTTCAAATAAATACAAACGTCAAACAGGGCCTACTGCCTGTATCTAATGTATTACTTTAATTATTGACAATATCTTATTGGTATGCTTTACTAATTTTAGTTGCTACGCAACTGAGCTTACTCATAACGGGAGGATCGAGCATGCCTCATTCGCACAACATTGATTACTACATCGGCAGCATGAAGGAAGAATCGCTAGCCGAGGCTTTAGCTGATTTCGAAGATCCTCTAGAGGGTCGTCCCGTGGACTTATTATCCTCCCTCGAAATCGATGACGATTTCTCCGAGGAGGAGCTCACTATCGATTTCGACGATTTTTAGCGCCCAAACTCCCTGGACCAATAGAAATGGCCGGACAACATGTGTTTTGTCCGGCCATTTTTATTTTAAAAAGCCACTAATTGCATGCGCATATTTAAGCTGGCATTCGAATCCCGAAGCCTATCTAAGCTCTCCAGCTATCTGCAGCAGAGTATGAACTAAAAAGTTTTGTAGGAAAACAATGACAAGAAGCACAATCAGTGGAGAAAAATCAATGCCCATTTGAGGCAGCGGCAAGTTTCTCCTAACAAAACTCAAAACCGGTTCTGTGACGCTGTATAGAAACCGTACAATTGGGTTATAAGGATCAGGGTTAACCCAAGAGATCAAGGCTGATATTATTATCAGCCACATATATATTGTGAGAATTACGTCAAGCACATGAGCGATTGCGCTTATGAAATTGCCAAGAACGAACATCTGTTTTATTGACTCCTTAGATCCGTCCTCATGGGATAGAGAATTACCTCAAAACGGTGGATATCTGGCCCCAATAATTGGGACCTTCTCGATATCTCCCATTCCGTTTTCAGGAGCTTCAGAATTTGCTTCTCAAAATTGATTAATTCGAACTATCCCACAATGTCAAGGTCTAAAGAATTTCACCCAAGGTCTCTCCTTAATTACAACTACGCCCAAAAGACTATTAACTCTTGAGGCGCAGGTCACAAAAATCATCCGGTCACCTCAAACCGAGCTAGCAGAGGCACAGTTCCTTAAGGGGCCGTTCTAATGATCTGACTTGTGAAAAGGGTATTACTTTATGGATTCTTTCAGGGCCTTGGCCGCCGAAAATTTGGGGGCCTTCGTGGCCTTGATTTTAATCTTTTCTTTGGTTCTCGGATTGATTCCGGAGCGCGCTTTTCTCGTGACTATGGAGAATTTTCCAAAGCCTGGAATTGATACTTCGTCACCATTAGCCAGAACATCTGTTATAGCGCCAAAAACCATTTCAATGGCTTCCGAAGCGTGTTTTTTGGTTGTATCGCCTTTTTCAGCCAACTTATCCACAAATTCCGCCTTGGTCATGACCCAATCCTCCCTAAAGTTCTTGAACATTAATGTAAATAAATTCGACGATATGTGTATACGTCCTCAAAATGACAAGTGTCAAGCAAATTGTTTGCGGACTAGCCAAAAAGAAAGTTCTATTCTAGTTCGGTTAAAAACTTTTGGCAGTTTTTGATTTAGCGGTTGAACAAACCAATCCCTACAATCTTAGCTTAATTTTTACAATAACGGTTGACTGCTCAAACTCTTGGATGTAAAGCTTGTTGGATAGAGATTCAAGATCATGTTTGAATTTTTTCCCAAAAGGTAAAGGAGGCAAAATGGCTAAAACTTTAGTTATTGATCAGGAAGCCTGTAGTGGTTGTGGAACATGCGCTGCAATAGCAGAAGATTGCTTCGCCGTCAGTGAAGACACAGATAAGGCGTACGTCGTAGACCAGAACGCGTGTTCAGAAGAAGAAATCCAGGAAGCTATTGATACATGTCCGGAAGAAGCCATTGCTTGGCAGGACTGATCTAGGTGGATAGACCTGCGCCGATACTTCTTTCAGGTAGTCGCAGCAGGGGGAAAACAATATCTATCCAAGTGTTGATTTTTCATGACTTATTTTGGGACTGAACTGACACCCCGCCTCGTCGAAGTTTATAGACAAATGGACTCTGCTTATGCCGAAGCATCGAGAGAGTCAGGTTTCTCATGTGCAGGATGTGACGGAGTCAAGTGTTGCACAGTTGACTTAATCGTTCATACTTTTGCGGAGATGCTTTTTTTGAGGCGGGGGTTCAGGACCCTTGAAAGTTCATTGCAAAAGCACATTAAGGATAGGTCTAGAGAGATTCTGAAGGCCAGAGCCACCGATCCTTTAGGAATGGAATACCGGGAATCTGTCTGTGCGCTGAACCTCGATGGTTTATGCATCCTTTATGAATATAGGCCTATGATATGTCGTTTGGCAGGTATTCCCCACATAATTCGTAGACCGGACTCATCATTTAAACAATCCGGTGGTTGCACGCGGTTTGAAGATCAGATTAAACCCGTGTTCCCGAACATCGTTATCGACAGAACGTCTTTTTATCAGCAGATGGCTCAATTAGAAATTTACGCTGTTCAAGAGATCGGAAACCGAACCGTTAGAAGGACAATCTCAGAGATATTGTCTGATTGCATCTAAATAATTTTAAACAAATCAGCAGCCTGCGTCTCGTTAATTCCCTGAATTAGCAAGGTCTTTTCCCTGGAATTAAAACCCCTGGTTATTTGAACCGCGCTTTGCGAAATTCTCAATTTCTTGGACAAAATCCTAACCAATTCGTTATTGGCTTTACCATCCACTGGTGGTGACTTCAGCTTTACAATCAGGGCTTCTCCATCTTTGTAAGAAATCGATCCTTGAGATGAATTCGGTGTCACTTTGACACGAATTTCTAGCCCTTTCTTTGTCTGCCTTATCATTGGTGGATTCAATTTTTCGCTGATATTTTGAAAATATTTGTGACCTTGAACAACACCGAACCACTTAATTAGGATGAATCATTTCTTGTGTTTTATGACATAAAAACAGAATAGCGCTGCCCCTAAGCAAAGAGAGGAATCCGCAACATTAAAAGCAGGCCAATGTAGACCCCCTACATGAAGATCGATAAAGTCAATCACTTCCCCGTTCGAAAGTCGATCTAAGAGGTTTCCGGCTGCCCCCCCGAAGAATAACGCATAAGCTACCAGTATTAAGAGGCTTTTTTCTTGGAACCAAAAAGTCATTCCTAAAATCGCTATCAATGCCGAAACAGATACAATGGTAAGAATCCATCTGTTAACAGATCCTTTCGAACCTGAAAAAAAACCGAACGCGGCTCCGGAATTTCTTACATGTACTAAATCCAAGTAGTTTTCGATTATGGGGCGCCCCTGATTTAGCGGAATTGAGTTGACGACACAACTCTTAGAAAGCTGATCAAAAGCAATTATGGAAAACGATATGCTGAAAAAAATCAGGGCGCGCCTAAACTTATTCATTTTGGGGACTTTTCAGATCAAAACCTTTGGAAATTCCTACAATACCACTTGAGTGTCAGAGGATTTCACAATCCCTTAACTCAAGCATCTTCCAGGACCAATGCGCATCTGGGGCAAACGTCAGGATTTCGCTGGCTAATTCCAATCTTCGTAGACCAAAT
>JBFXII010000357.1:0-3689 GCA_050176095.1 Desulfomonilaceae bacterium | reverse complement strand
AATTTTAAAAAATCTCTCTTGATATGTCCTGCTCTGACACAGGTCTAGGATAAGATACACTGACATGAAAAAAAGTGCTTTCATGCCGACTGTAGGCTATAGTAAAATTCTCGTACTTGATAAGAGTGGCCTTGGAAAATCTTCAGCCGGGTGAATCCATTCACTGCCGTCACCATGATTAAGTAGGCTCACGCCAGGGGTTAGTGGGGGTCGCATGCTTTTGGGTATTTACGATTTTCATTCCACATTTACTGGAAGCGCTATTTTGCCTCCTTACAAAGGATCCACAATTCGTGGCGCCTTTGGTGTGGCTCTAAAAAAATCTCTCTGCGCTTTGAAATTGCAGGAATGCCCAACATGTCCTCTTCGATTGGAGTGTCTTTACGCTCGGGTTTTCGAAAATCTGCCGGAAAACGATCTGTCAGGTGGGAAGGGTATCCCTCATCCTTTTGTCGTTGAGCCCCCTCTAGATGAAAAGACAGATTATTCAGCTGGCGACAGCTTCGATTTCAGGTTATTGCTCTTTGGTCAGGCCAATGAGAACTTAAACTATTTCATTTATGCTTCTCAGCAAATGGGACGACTCGGTCTAGGGAAGCTCATAAACGGTAAACGTGCATCATTTGAACTTAAAACGGTCCACTCAGGAGCGAACAGGCTTTTTGATTGTAGCGATGGGACAATTATTCCTGCTGATCCTCAAAACCTGGATCTTGATGCATTTCGACCACCCTCACCGGGCTCCGGCAGTGTCAAGATAATCTTTCAAACACCCCTGAGACTGAAATTTCAAAATCGTTTCAACGATGCTCTACCTTTTCATGTGCTGATTCGAGCCGCATTGAGAAGGATTTCATTTCTAAACATCTATTTTGGGCAGGGAGAACCGGATCTGGATTACAGGGGCTTGGTTAACAGGTCTAACGATATGAAAACGGTTGATTCAGACTTAAGATGGCTGGATTGGGAACGTTATTCCAACCGTCAGGAGAAAAGGATGCAGATGGGAGGACTCGTAGGAATGGCCACTTATGAAGGGCGGCTTACTGAGTTCATTCCGTTGCTTCAATATTGCGAACAGGTCCATCTGGGCAAGGCAACAACGTTTGGACTGGGCAAGATTATCGTCATTTAATTTCGGAAACTTGTGAATCAGCGTTGGAACTTGGAATTGGTTTGGGATCATTTCAGATCATTTGACAACGATAATAGGGAGGGAAAATGGATGATAATAGGATAAAAGTATCCTGTTCAGCCTTCTTCCATGACGTTGGAAAACTTGTAGATAGAGACGCATTAGACATTTCGGAGACTTATTTCCGGAACAATGCCGACATCTATCAGCCGTTTTACAACGGGCGTCACACACATCCGCACGGTCTATTGACAGCGGCCTTTATCGAAAAGCTTGCGCCATTGCTTCCACCTGAATTTAATTCTGGGAATTGGGGAACAGGTGATTCGTTCATAAACCTGGCTGCTTGTCATCACAGGCCAGAGACCCCAATGCAATGGGTCATAGCCATGGCCGACCGCTTGAGTAGTGGATGGGACAGGAAGGAATTTGAAGAGGATTACAACCAACAGGTAGACTTCAAGGACTACCGCAAGACGAGACTGGTTCCGTTGCTGGAAAAAATCAAGTCCGACCCTGGGGCAGTTTCTTCGGAGGCTTTTGACTACTTCTATCCACTCAAACCGCTAAGTCCTTCGAGTATTTTTCCAAAAAGAGTTTCGGATCAATCACAAAAGTCCAATTCAGAGGCAAAAGATGAATACAAGGCTTTGTATAAAGGCTTTGTCGAGGAACTAGAGGTCTTACCCAAAGCGCATGGCGATATTGAACTTTGGTTTGAACATTTTGACAGCCTGTTTTTGAAATACGCTGCTTGTGTTCCTTCTGCAAGGGCAGGCATGGTTATACCCGACGTGTCTCTTTATGACCATTGTAGAAGCGCTGCCGCCCTTGCAACAGCGATCTACCTCTTTCATAGAGACTCAGACTCTTTAAACATAGAAGCGATAAGGAACCAGCGCGACAAAAAATTCCTTCTTATATTAGGTGATTTTTTTGGAATCCAGGAGTTCATACTTAAAACTGCCGGAGACCTCAGAAAACTGAGATCCAAACTTCTTAGGGGAAGGTCTTTCACTGTTTCGCTGTTGTGCGAGCTGGCTGCGGACATGCTCTGTAGGGAAATAGGTTTACCCTTTACTTCTGTAGTTTTAAACGCAGCCGGGAAATTTACCATTATAGCCCCCAACATACCGTCTACCCTGACAGCTATAGAAAAAGTCACGTCGCTTATCAACGGATGGTTGGTCAAGATAGCTTTCGGTCAGAGCGCCATGGGTTTTGCAAGTGTGGAAGCCTCAGCAAGCGATTTTATCGAGGGACGGTTCATTTCCCTGCGTGACAAGCTTCAGCAAAGGATGGAACGGCAAAAGCTCAATCGCGTCAATCTTGACAAGTATGGCGGTGTTGTTTCCGGGTATCTCGATTCATTCAACAACAACTTGCAAAAAGATCTATGTCCCCTTTGTGGAATAAGGCCCTCAGCCGCAGAAGTAGAGAACACATCGTACATTCAGGATGTGCGATCTGCCTGTAAGATATGTAGGGATCACGTTTTTATAGGATCCAACATTGTTAGGAAGAACACTCTGCTCATCTCGGAAAACTCTTCAGCTTCATTGAACGCTGAAAATTCTCTCATGGCCCCGATCTTTGATTTCTATCAGGTTTCTTTTTTCAAAGCCCATTCCGATTTACCTAAAAATCCTGACTCTAAAATACTTAGACACTGGGACATATCACTGCCCGGCGAAAAAGAGGGTAAATCAGGTATAGCCAGGAAATTCATCAATGGTTATATCCCCGTTTATAGCGAACAAGACAAGTACGATGGACGTTATTTGTGCGGCGATAAGAGTGAAGCAAAAACACTCGACCTGATTGAGTCGATTGAATTGGGCCAGCCAAAGACATTCGGCCACATAGCCTTGATGTCGCTTAACGAAAAACCTGATGACCATAACAAGTTTCTCGGAGTCGATGCTCTAGGTATCCTCAAGGCCGATGTGGATAATCTCGGCGCCTTGATGACTTGCGGGCTGAAGAAAAAGAATCTTACAATTTCTAGACTCGCAACTTTAAGCCGTCAAATAAATTTCTTTTTCGGTCATTACCTACCGTATCTGCTCAAAAACAATGACAACTTCAAGGATATCTACACCGTTTTTGCCGGAGGAGATGATCTGTTTCTCATAGGGCCGTGGAATTCAATTATCGAACTTTCCCGCCGGCTGAGCAAAGATTTTGCCGCTTACGTATGTAACAATCCAGAAATTCATTTTTCATCCGGTATCGTAGTTAGAAAGGCCAACAGTCCTGTTGACCGGATGGCCGAGGCTGCTGAAAAGGAACTTGGTCTGTCAAAAGACATGGGCAAAAACAGAATTTCGCTTTTTGATCAAACAGTTACATGGGATGAATTGTTCGAACTTTCCAATGTCCGGGAATTCCTTGGCGATTGGAAAGACAAAGGGCTTATCAACAATGCGATGCTTTATCGCCTCAACGAACTGATGGAAATGGCTGGAAAGGAGCGCCAACTGGGAAATTCCATTACAAGGCTTTCAGAACTGGAATGCGTCAAATGGCGATCACAGCTGGCGTACACGGTCGA
>JBFXII010000356.1:0-3709 GCA_050176095.1 Desulfomonilaceae bacterium | reverse complement strand
GACGCGCCAAACAAAAAAATTGACGCCTGAATAGCGTCCGCCACTAAAAATAAGCTTCTAACACTAAATATATCCGTTATCAAGCTATGATAAGCCGCCTAACATTTTTTTATCGATGAGCCTTTTCGTTTCATTAAGTATTAATCTTTAGAACAAATATACTGATCTTTTAGTTCCCGAAATTATTCGTCGATTTGATAAAAAAACAATGCTGGAGCTGATTTTATGTGAAATTGTCGTTTTTCCTGTTCGAATCGGGAAAATCATTTGAAAAGTAGATGGGCATGTAGTAAAAAGAGGGATTGACCTGTGATAGCGTTAATCACCAGCCATGAGTTAATTTAGCTGTTGAGGCTTTCTGAACTTTGACAACAATCCGGTCTCATAAATTTTTTTCTTTTTGTGAGGCCGACACCATTGCCATGGGTGAGGCTATAGGATCACTGATACGACAGGGAGACCTGGTGACACTGATTGGCCCCATGGGCGCCGGGAAAACCAGGATTGCCAAGGGCATAGTGTCAGCGGCCACCGGTATTGATCACAACGAAGTAATCAGCCCATCCTTCAGCCTTATCAACAGGTATGACGGTCCAATTACGGTTGATCACGCTGATCTTTATCGGCTTGATCCGGACCAGGCGCTGGAGCTTGGAGTGTATGAGGCGCTTGAAGATGGGGCAGTGGTTATGGAATGGGGAGAACACAAGGACAAACTCGGCGATAGTGAATTGCAGATCGTTATCACCTACAGTGAAGATGAGAATTCCAGATTGATTGAGCTAACATATGCAGGAAATGGCTCCTGGGGTGAACGAATCGATCTGGTTTTGGGAAATATGTGATTGATATCAGGATGTTAAAGTCTGTTAGTTGATCTAACATGGCTTAGTTTAGAAGTTTTCGCATGAGGTATGGAGAAAACTGATGCCACTAATTGTCCAGAAATACGGTGGAACATCCGTAGCAGATTTGGGACGAATAGCGAACGTTGCGAGAAGGGTAGCCACTTATAAAGACAAGGGTGCTGATTTGGTGGTCGTGGTTTCGGCCATGGCAGGAGAAACGGACAGGCTGATAAATCTTGCAAAGCAAATTTCACCAATTCCAAATGATCGTGAATTGGACGTGTTGGTTTCGACCGGGGAACAGGTAACCATATCGTTGTTGGCGATTACACTTGAATCAATGGGCTATAAGGCCAAATCCTATTGTGGCTGGCAAATACCATTAGTTACGGACAACGCGTTTGGAACAGCCAGGGTTACGGATGTCCAGAGGGAAAATATAGACAAGGACCTAAAGGACGGCGCGATTGTTATAGTGGCCGGTTTTCAGGGAGTTGACAGCCAGGGCAATATAACCACATTAGGCCGGGGCGGGTCTGACACATCCGCTGTGGCTGTGGCTGCAGGCTTGAAGGCAGATCTGTGTGAAATATTCACCGATGTTGATGGTGTTTACACCACTGATCCCAACATCACTCCCGATGCTAGGAAGATCAAACAGATCGCCTATGAGGAAATGCTGGAGATGGCTTCCTTGGGCGCCAAAGTGCTTTATATCAGGGCCGTAGAATTTGCTATGCGCCATAATGTTCCGCTGGTTGTTCGCTCAAGCTTCAATGATAATGAAGGGACCCTTGTAACGGAGGAAAACGCTGAAATGGAAAAAGAATCTGTCAGAGCAGTTACATGCAACACGAAGGAAGCAAAGATAAAGGTGGCTGGGGTTCCCGACGTTCCGGGCGTAGCGTCCCAGGTGTTTGGCGCAATGGCAGAGGCGAACATTGTAGTTGACATGATTATTCAGAACTCAAGCGCCGATGGTAAGACTGACATCACATTTACGGTTCCGGAGTCTGACCTGGAAAAAGGCCTTGAGGTATGTCAGAGCCTCAAGGACATATTGGCGGCGGAGGACATTCGAGGAACCAGAGATATTGCTAAAGTGTCCATAATTGGACTTGGAATGAGATCGCACTCGGGCGTTGCGTCCAAGATGTTCGCGGCGTTGGCTCGAGAAGGCATAAATATTCAGATGATCTCTACATCAGAGATCAAGATATCGTGCGTGATAAAACGCAAATACGCCGAGCTGGCAGTCAGGGTGCTTCATGATGTGTTCGAAATGGAAAAGGCTCTATAGGCGTTAGAATATACGGAGCGAAAAGTTGGCGAAAGTTGAATTGTATGACACTACCTTGCGTGACGGGGCGCAGACATGGGGAATAACTTTTTCCCTGGATGATAAGCTCAGAATTGCTCAGAAGCTCGACGAAATTGGTATCGATTACATCGAAGGAGGATATCCTGGGTCAAATCCCAAGGACCGTCGTTTCTTTGAGTCGGCTCGTTCATTGAATCTCAAGCATTCGAAAATTGCAGCTTTTGGGAGCACGTGCAGGGCTGATTTAAGTCCTGATAGGGATCCGCAGATCCAGTCGCTTATAGACACCGGAACCAAAGTCGTGACTCTAGTCGGCAAGAGTTGGGATTTGCATGCCCGTGAAATATTGGCAGTGTCATTGGAACGAAATCTTGCGATGATTTCGGATTCACTTAAATTTTTGCGTCCATATTTCGAGAAAGTAATTTTTGACGCCGAACATTTTTTTGATGGTTTCAAGAACAACCCAGAGTACGCCATTGCAACTCTCAAGGCGGCTCAAGACGCCAGTGACGTGATATGCCTTTGTGATACCAACGGTGGCGCCTTGCCTTTAGAGGTTGCCGCGATAATTCGTGAAATCAGGAATCACATCAACATAGATCTAGGGGTTCATTGTCACAATGATTCTGAAACGGCCGTGGCAAATTCGCTTGTTGCAGTTGAGACAGGCGTACTTCATGTTCAAGGGACCATAAATGGAATTGGGGAGCGTTGTGGAAACGCTAACCTCATATCTATCATTCCGGCCTTAGCTCTAAAGATGAAGATAGTTGAGATTGAACCGGGTCGCCTCAGAATGCTCAAACATGTGTCTGAATTCGTGGATGAAATGGCTAATCGGACACCTAACAAATCACAGCCTTATGTTGGGGTATCGGCTTTCGCTCATAAGGGTGGGCTTCATTCCAGCGCTGTTTTCAAGAATACCAAGGCTTATGAGCACATAGATCCGGAATTGGTTGGGGCTGAACGCAACTTCCCGATATCGGAGCAGGCTGGACGGGCCGCCCTGGCTCAGAAAGCCTCACAATACGGAATCGACATTAACCCTGATGACCCAAGGGTTTCAGAAATTTTAAAAACACTCAAAGACCTTGAAGCTCAAGGCGCCAGATATGACATTGCCGAGGGCTCATTTGAGCTGCTTATGAAAAGAATGCTTGGCATTCACAAGAAATTTTTCTCACTTCACGGCTTCAATGTCACAAATTCCAAGCGCCAGGGTGATACCAAAACGTATTCGGACGCAGTGATTCGAATAGTGGTTGGAGACAAGATGGAATTTAGCGCTGCTGAAGGCAACGGTCCGGTCAATGCATTGGACAATGCCTTCAGAAAGGCGCTAGCGAATTTTTATCCAAGTGTGAATAGGGTTCACCTGACAGACTTTAAGGTACGAGTGATCGAGGGGACTTCCGGCACCGGAGCGACGGTTAGCGTTCTGATAGAATCAACGGATGGCGAAGACGTCTGGTGGACAGTTGGGTTCAATCAAAATGTTATTCAGGCGTCTTGGAGCGCATTGGTCGACAGTCTA
>JBFXII010000355.1:0-3709 GCA_050176095.1 Desulfomonilaceae bacterium | reverse complement strand
TCTTTGTAAATTGTGACGTGTAGATCTTTTTTATCCAGACCTATATCGCGAGTGAAAAATTGCCAGGCGTAAGCAATGGCATCCTTTTTGAAGTAATCTCCAAACGAGTAATTACCCAACATTTCAAAAAAGGTGTGATGCCTGGCGGTATGTCCGACATTTTCCAGATCGTTGTGCTTTCCGCTCACTCTGAGGCATTTTTGAGCGGTCACGGCTCGAAGGTAATCCCTCTTTTCAAAACCGGTAAACACTTTTTTGAATTGCACCATACCTGCATTCGTGAAAAGCAGTGTGGCGTCACCTTCGGGGACCAGTGATGAACTGGCAAGTCTCTTGTGGTTTTTTTCTTCGAAATACCTCAAAAACCTTTCTCGCAGCTCTGATCCCGTCATGTAACCTCCAGAATACTTGATACGTCAAAATTGATGACAACAATGATTCGGCCGACTGCTCGACTTCATCTCACGCAATTCAAAATACACGGTCAGACTAATGACCTAGTGTACTGGCCAACCTTAATTGTTGTCACATAGCATTTCAGATTAACAAATTTTCATGAATTGTTGCAAGCAAATCGGCGCAGTCACTCATATTTGTCTTCGCGAGCGGAAAGAATATCTGTCTGGGCTTTTGAAGAGGGATTATTTAGTTTTGTGGAATGCAATTAAATGAAATTAATGAACCGATACGAACTTGCTTGAATGATAATATTTATTTTTTACCTAATATATTCAAATACTAATATAATTACAAATAAAATATTTTTATATAATTAATATATTAACCCATTTTTTATGCATTTTTATATTGACTATGACCAAAACTATTGCTAGAAGCGATTTCATGTTTTTGATTTAACTATTCTTAATATTTTGATATAATAAGTTGTCAAAAAGAAGCGTTACTAAATCATTCGGAACTGGGAAACGGGAAAGTCACGACTCCTCGAGCTTTTACAGGCGGAAGCTTCACCAACTTCGTGCGGCTGCCTGCGATGAGGATAATTGCACATCAGTTCCTTCGAACATAATCAATAGCATAATAAGCCACTCCTCAGAGGACATGAGTGAGCTCCCTGATAATAGTGTCTCTCTGATGGTTACGTCCCCACCGTACAACGTCGGTAAGGACTACGACCTGGATTTATCTTTAGATCAGTATTTGCAATTCATTAGAGGGGTTTTGAATGAGACTCATAGAGTTCTCTCTCCTGGAGGTCGCGTGGCGATCAACGTTGCCAATCTGGGTCGAAAGCCCTACATACCTTTGAACGCATATATTTCTACTCTGGCTTTTGAACTCGGCTTTTTGATGAGAGGCGAAATTATTTGGGTGAAGGCCAAGGGGGCTAGTGGGTCGTGCGCTTGGGGTTCATGGATGTCGGCCGGTAACCCTACTCTCAGGGATCTTCATGAGTACATACTGGTTTTTTCCAAGGGACGATTTGACAAACCAGTAAGAGGAAAATCCACTATCTCTCGTGACGAATTTATGAACGCGACAACCAGCGTATGGACGATACCCTCTGAATCGGCGAAGCGAGTGGGACATCCTGCTCCATTCCCAGTGGATCTTGTTGAAAGGTTAATCAACCTCTACACCTTCGAGGGTGACGTAGTTCTAGATCCTTTCATGGGAAGCGGTTCAACTGCTTTAGCAGCAATCAAAACAAGAAGATTTTTCGTCGGTTATGAAATATCGCAAGAGTACGTCAAGCTTGCCCAAAAAAGAATTGCCGAAATTACCGGCTTTAGAAAAGCTCTGTAAAACATCACCTACTTAGTCAAATGGCCTATTTCAGACAACTAGAATTCCTGATCACTAAATTCTTTTGTGGTAATCGATGAATTTCAGGAATCTGGCGCCTATCTACTCAAATGATTTTTGTCGATTCGCATGGAAATTACCCTTCTAAAAACTAAACATTCTAAGTGATCAACATCTACCTGTTGACGTGTAAACTACTTTCTATTATCATCGAAAAGTTTATTCTACTTAAGGGTGTTATATTACTATGAGTTCAACTTACCAAATTATTTGGCATGGAAGAGGCGGACAGGGAGCGGTAACAGCGGCCAAAATATTTACTGAAGCTGCATATCTTCAAGGCTTTAAAGGTGTTAGCGCAAAACCTACCTATTTTTCGGAGAGAAGAGGCGCTCCAGTCAGTGTTCACGCTCGTATCTCACTTGAGCCCATCAGGACTTTTTCAAATGTGTCTATGGCTGATATGGCTGTAGTTCTTGACGACAATCTTTTGGAAATGGTGAATGTGACCTCTACCCTCAAGGAGGGGGGTCTATTGGTAATAAATTCTTCGAAGCTGCCTGATGAATTGGGTTTGGATGGGCCGTTTTCGATTGCGGTTTCGGATGCATTTCAGAGTTCGGTGGAAGCTGGCCTAATCATAGAGGGCAATGTTCTGATATCGACATCCATACTCGGACCTATCGCTGCTGCTTCAGATTTGGTTGATCTAGCCAATTTCAAAAAGGCTGTAGAACACAAGTTCTCCGGAAAGGCCCTGGAAAAAAATCTTTTGGCTCTCGAGTTGGCTTACAGATCGACTAGAATTTCTAGTTACACAAAATTCGCCAAGACTGTATCGGCATAGTTTTTGATAGAGAATAATTTTTTACATGAGGCTTGAATGAAAAACGAAAAAACCAAGGAGTCACCAATACGTGCTATTTCAAGACCATCAAAGGGAGAAGCCGGCAAGACAGGGGATTGGCGTTCTCAGACCCCAGTAATTGATCAGGAGAAATGCTCCCAGAAGGAGTCTTGTTTGTTGTGTTGGCTTTACTGCCCTGATGGGGTGATTTCCCGGGAATTCCCCTTGGAGATAGATTTGGAGTATTGCAAGGGATGTGGAATATGTGCCCAGGAATGCCCTAGAAAAGCGATTCGAATGGTTGATGGACGCAATCCTTCAGAAAAAAATCCTAGTTAATCATATTGTGGTCATCCACCCATATAATTCTAGTAAAACTACAAGATCAATGCGTTATTTTCATATTGTTTAAATAGTTTTGGGAACCATCAAAATGACAGATGTTAGAATAATTACGGCTAATTCAGCGGCGGCCATTGCGGCCAAACTTTGTCGAGTTCAGGTGATCTCGGCTTACCCAATCACACCTCAAACTCCTGTAACTGAAGAACTCGCTCAACTAGTTGAGAGTAAGGAATTGAATGCGGAGTATCTAACTGTCGAGAGTGAACACTCTGCCATGGCTTCAGTGATTGCGGCTTCGCAGGTTGGGGCGAGAGTTTTCACGGCTTCAAGCGCGAATGGTCTATTGTATATGCATGAGATGCTCCACTGGGCGGCAGGCAGTAGGACACCCGTGGTGATGGCCTGTGTAAACCGGGGAGTGGGGGCTCCATGGACTATCCTCAATGACCAGCAGGATTCGATCTCTCAGAGGGACACTGGTTGGATTCAACTTTACTGCAAGAACAGCCAGGAAGTAATAGATTCTATAATTCAGGCCTACAAAATAGCTGAACAGATTGATATACCAACTATGGTTTGTTACGACGGATTTATTCTATCTCACACTACAACTCCGGTTGAGATTCCTGGACAGGAGCTCGTGGACCAATATTTGCCACCGAGACGCCAAGTCATAGGAATTTCGGATCATTCATTCATGAACGTTAACCCACTGATTCTCAGCGATCCTAGACCAGGAATTGATGGAAA
>JBFXII010000354.1:0-3713 GCA_050176095.1 Desulfomonilaceae bacterium | reverse complement strand
TGCGCATCCGTTATCATTTCAGCCGGCTATCATCTTTCCAAGAGGGAAACAGCCGGCAGTCTCCCAGGAGGGAGGATGCACAATTCTAATTGTCGCTGATGCCCAAGAATAATTGTCGCCGATCAGAAAAGACGTTAGCACTTTTTTTATTCCAAGGGCAAGTAGAGTCGCGCTTCGAACACTTCGACATTGTATGCCAAATTTGACATATGCTAAATTTAATATATTAACCAGCAGCATTTTCTCCTTGACCTCCCCGTACCAAATCCGTACTTACCCCGAGCCAACGACGCGCCAACGAAGCCAACGGTTTTGGCCCCCAACTTTTTCTTGGGAACGAAAGATTTGGGGTTGACTTCGGGACGAGTTTGGGGCATTTAGCCTATTCCCTGATTCTGTTTATAGGACCGTAGCTCAGGGGGAGAGCGCTTGCTTGACACACCACAAGCAAGATTTAAACCCTTAAAATCTTTAAAGAAGCCCCTTTCAAAAAGTGATCTCGTTGGCGAGTTGCCAACGGGATTTTTTGTTTTTTTAGGTCTGTTTTCGGTCTGGTTGGCGCATCTGTGGTCGGCCTGTGGCGCGGTTGCCAACTCGGGTTCTGTTTCTTTCCTGCTTTCACTGATCCGTCCCGATTCTCCTGGTTCATCCCTTGTCCAGCTCGTCAAATACGCGGTTTCCTTCGTATTTGGGGTTGCCGATGGGTCGGATGGCAGAGTCCTGCCATTGAAACGGGGTGAATTCACTTCATCTATCGAATCGACCTGCTAAATCCTTTGCTATGTTATATTTGGAATAAGTCAAAATTGTCCTATGTTTGATCCTGCCGATGTCAAATAAGACATTTCCGGTGAGTGCGCTGGGGAGTTGACATGTTTGCCTAAGCATATATGTTCAACTTAACACACACGGGAAATATATTTTTCGTGCAAGTGGTCCCCCTCGAGGAGGTTCCCATGTACTTCGCTACTGCCGGGATCGAAGTCTCCCCACTGGTTCCACCGTTAGTCGCATTTGGGGTTTCTTTCTTTGCCTCAATGGGCGGGATTTCCGGGGCTTTTCTCCTGCTCCCATTCCAAATGTCAGTGCTGGGATATGTGAATCCCTCCGTAAGCGCCACAAACCAAGTTTTCAACGTAGTGGCCATCCCGAGCGGTGTTTATCGGTATGTCAAAGAAGGCCGAATGGTCTGGCCCTTGGCTTGGGCTGTGATTGTGGGAACCCTTCCTGGGGTGTTTATCGGAGCACTCATCCGAGTTGCGTATCTGCCTGACGCAAAAACTTTCAAGCTTTTTGTTGCGTCAGTTTTGGCATACATCGGTGTCCGACTTATTCGAGATTTGGTCAAAAAGAAGAATGGGAATATCCAAGGAGTTCGGAAGGATAACGCAGTCTCAAAGGACAAGTGTGGAGATTCACAAGTAAAAATAATTGTTTGTAGTGCGAAGACGCTTGAATATGAATTTAACGGCGAAAAGTATTGTGTTTCAAACTTGGGCATATTCACGTTGAGCTTCGTCGTAGGTATCATTGGAGGTGTTTATGGAATAGGTGGTGGGGCCATCATTGCTCCTTTCTTTGTTTCTGTGTTCGGACTTCCTGTTTTCACGGTTGCTGGCGCAGCATTGATGGGAACGTTTGTCACTTCTATTGCTGGTGTTACATTTTATCAGGCTATAGCCCCTTTCTTTCCAACCATGTCGGTGGCCCCGGATTGGATGTTGGGGCTGCTTTTTGGTTTGGGAGGAATGGCAGGTATGTATTGTGGTGCTCGATGTCAAAAGTACATTCCTGCTAAGTATATTAAGTGGATGTTGGCCTTGGTTGTCATCGGGACTGCATTAAAGTATTTAATCGACTATTTGGCATAGGAAGCGCCAATGCGATCTAAGGTAATCGGTCTTGAAATTTGTATCCGTTGCTCTGTGCTGCTCCTGCTAAGTCGCGGAACAAGTCATGGCTATGAATTGTCTGGAGCATTGAAAAGATTTAAATTGTTCAATGAGCCAGGAAATAGTTCTGCTAGTATTTATGTATATCTTCGAAGAATGGAAGAAGAAGGATTGATATTGTCTGAATGGACTATCGAGGGTAAGCAAAAACCCAAACGTGTTTACTCTTTAACTGAATCGGGAAGATCGAAGCTTGGTGAATTGGTTGCAAGTGTAGCAGAATGTGCTGGAGCACTTTTTGAGCTTGTTGAAATTTACAGAAAACAAGTATTGTCAGCAGATTAGCTTGTTCAGTGGATCATTTCGTTTATTTTGCTGCTTATTTTAGCTTCCCATAGTACCAATTGGTCAAATACGAAATTTCTTTCGTTTTTGAAGTAGGCCACTGGCCTGATTCGCAGAGTCTTCCTATTGGATAGACCCAAAACGGCAACACCAAGCAAACTTCCCAAGCGGCGGCCGATGGGATATGCTCACCACTACTGGCCCAGCTGTGTGGCAGACCATGGGGTCAACCCGGGATTGATCTTAAGTTGATTGTGGTAAGTTCCCTGTTCGATGCCCTAAGGGCATTTTTTTCATTGTGAAAGTGTGCTGTTATTTTCTTGGACGGTTTATTCTATGCCTAATTTGTTTGGAAGAGAAAAGCCTTGGGTTTTGCTCGGAATTTCGAGGAAGGAGTATGATAGTTTAAGGCTTTGGACAAGGGTCAAGCTTTCACGGAATGAATTTGGTATACTTTTAACGTCGTTGCCAGATGAGTTTTTTAAAGACGTGAAACTTCGTGTTGATGTTGAAAAACTAATTCAGGCTATTTTTTCAAAATCTGGTGAAAAATGATGCGACTTTTAGTCAAGACTATTTTGTGAAATTTTTTTTGTTCGGGGTTATGATTGTCTGTCAAGTGTTAGGAGATGTAAGGATTTATAGGTTGTTGTTGAAGCAAGTAGATCGCGATCTTTGTCGTCGTTGCGTTTCAATGTCTTCGAAGGTAGGCTCATCATGATGCTGTGGCTTTGGTTTCTTCTGTCAAAAGCATCAATTCTAGTGGGCTAAATGTCTGAAGTTGTTAGATTGGAAATGGATCTAGGTGTTTTTATTTAGCGTTTTTTCTTAATGTCAATACCAGTATTTAGGGTAGCGCCTACTAGAAGGTAAGTTGTTTGTAAAGATGGCTACAACGAGCATAACTAAAGCTCCCGTAAGTGCTGGCACTAAAACATAAAAGTAGCCCATCGACACAATTTGCGGCCCTCCTGTAACCGCTATTAGGGCAGTCGCTCCACCTGGAGGATGGAGTGTTTTGGTAATATGCATAAGAGCGATGGCACCAGCTACCGCAAGTGCACAAACGAGCCAGCTTGGTTCCGGCAAAGCCATACGAATTGTGACACCCCAAAGGGCAGAAACAAAATGTCCACCTAGTAGATTTCGCGGTTGGGCCAAAGGGCTTTGGGGAGCTCCGTAAAGCAGTACTGCAGAAGCCCCGAAAGAGCCAATAAGCATGCTAAGTCCTGCGGGATCGGCTATGTGTTGATGCAGCCAAGCGACAAGGCCGATACCGCTCATTGCTCCGATAAAAGACCAAACCACTTCGGAATGACTTACCGCTGGTGGACTTACACCACCCCCCTTATTTTACTGAAAAAATTCATATGCCACAACTTCCTTGGATTCCTAAACAAGACCTGGTTATATCTCCCCTGGTAACGATGCCACAAAGTCGATCCCCATCACAGACAGGTAGACGATTAATGCTTC
>JBFXII010000353.1:0-3718 GCA_050176095.1 Desulfomonilaceae bacterium | reverse complement strand
TGGACAGAGCATAAGCCAGGTACCGCTTCTCAACTTCTTCTCTCAATGAGGTTTCCCTTATTGCAGGTTCTTTGATCACCCCAAAAGGTTCTGAGTT
This sequence comes from Desulfomonilaceae bacterium, assembly GCA_050176095.1. Classification (GTDB taxonomy): domain Bacteria; phylum Desulfobacterota; class Desulfomonilia; order Desulfomonilales; family Desulfomonilaceae; genus CAITZA01. The sequence goes on along the minus strand of JBFXII010000353.1, from coordinate 3,621 downwards.
ACGCATGAGCACTTTCCATAATTCTTATTTTCTCTCAAGCTAAATCAATAAGCAGTGGCGATAGGATCATGGCCGAACTGTTTTTTAATTTCTTCGCTGAAAGCTTCAGACGGGTCACACCCTACGGATCCTAAACTGATGATTGTCTCTGACCTGTTGGGAATGGTTACTGAAAGCTTCACGGGAACCTTTCCCCTAAATCTGTCGAGAATATTCTTAAGAGTCTTGATACTACCTGAGTCTGTCCCAAGAGTAGAGATCTTTACGGTAACGGCCTTACTAAAATGTCTGGGAGCGTCTTTTAGCAAATGTACTTCCTGTGCTAGAAGTTTTGGAGTGTCAAGCTCTCCCTCCCTTAATCCGGCTAGTATAAGTGGCTCACCGCAATTCAAAAGATCTCGCGTCAGCGCATAAAGATCGGAAAACACGGTGACCTCAACAACACCCTCAAGATCTTCAAATGAGACGAAGGCCATCCGGTCACCTTTTTTAGTGCTTATTTCCTTAATTGATTTTACCATGCCGGGAAGTTTGACCAACGCTGACTGCGGAACAGAATTCAATTGCCCCGTGCTTGAATTGGTGAACTCTTTGATGGTTGATTCAAAATTCATCAACGGATGACCAGTGACGTAGAATCCGATAAGATCTTTCTCAAAAGACAGTTTCAGAAGGTCATCCCACTCTGGAAGTAACTCAATTGGAGGATCAGTCAGGTCACTTGATTCCCCTACATCGCATTCGGTTGAAAACAGATTGAACTGACCTGTATTCTTTTCTCTCTGAAAGCTAGCCGCCTGCTCTAATACAGAATCAAGCCGTTCTAACATCGAACGCCGGTTTGGACCCATACCGTCAAAGGCGCCGCATTTGATCAAACTTTCAATAACCTTTTTGTTTACCTTTCGTAGATCAACTCTTCGGGCAAAATCATACAGGCTGCAAAAAGCTCCGCCTTCTTTTCGAGATTCCAAGATGGAATTTACGGCATTTTCTCCCACATTTTTTACAGCGCCCAAGCCAAAAACTATCTTCCCATTAGATACGTGAAAGCTTTCAAAAGAATCATTCACATGAGGGGGTAATATTTCCAGCCCCATGTTGCGGCATTCCGAAATGTAGGTTGTAATCTTGTCGGGATTCCCAGTTTCACAGGTAAGCTGAGCAGCCATGAACTCTGATGGATAGTGCGCCTTGAGGTATGCAGTTTGGTAAGTTATCATGGCATAAGCCGCAGAGTGCGATTTGTTGAAACCATATCCCGCGAACTTTTCCATCAGTTCAAAAATGTGAGTGGCTTTTTCCGGATCTATCTTATTTTTGGCGGCTCCTTTTTCAAACCTACTCTTCTGTTCGGCCATCTCGGAAGCTTTTTTCTTTCCCATCGCTCGCCTGAGCAGATCAGCTTCTCCTAATGAGTAATCAGCAAGCTCCTTTGCGATACTCATTACCTGTTCCTGATATACAATGACCCCATAAGTCTCTTTGAGGATGGGTTCGAGCTGTTCCAGGGGATATTCTATGGGAGTTTTTCCGTGCTTTCGGTTGATGAAATCATCGACCATTCCTGATTCTAGCGGACCAGGCCTATATAGAGCTAGAATAGCTATCAGGTCTTCAAACACGGATGGCTTGAATTTGGTCAACACCTCTCTCATGCCTGAAGATTCAAGTTGAAAAATCGCTAGAGTGTCTCCCCGGGAAAGCATTTCAAATGTTTTTGTGTCATCAAATGGGATGTAATTGACGTCGAAATCCTTTTCCTGACTTTCCCTGATAAGCCTCACAGCCCGATCAAGAACAGTGAGTGTTTTAAGTCCCAAGAAATCAAATTTTACCAAACCGATCTTTTCAACCCACGTCATGTCGAACTGAGTCAATGTTTCGTCATTCTGCCCCTTGTACAAAGGCAAGCTTTCAACTAGAGGCTTATCGGAGATAACAACTCCAGCAGCATGAGTTGAGGCGTGCCTGGTTATGCCTTCCAGTGATTTAGCGGTCATAATGAGATCATTGACTTCCGCCGATTTGTCCATCATCTCTTTGAGGCGAGGTTCATCCTTGATGGCCTTCTCGAGTGTCATTTTAAGAGCATCAGGTATCAATTTCGCTATCTGGTCGGCCTCTGCATAAGGAAAGCCAAGAACACGTGCGACATCTCTAACAACCGCCTTGGCTTGCATACGTCCGAAGGTTATGATTTGAGCTACATTATCTTTGCCATACTTGTTTGAAACGTATTCGATTACCCTATCTCTTCCTTGGGTGCAAAAGTCGACATCAATATCAGGCATACTCTTACGTTCAGGATTCAGGAACCTCTCAAACAGGAGATTGTATTGTATTGGATCGATGTCTGTTATTCCCAGGGAGTATGCGGCCAGAGAACCGGCGGCTGATCCTCGTCCCGGTCCAACCGGGATTTCATTGCTCTTCGCGTAGCTTATGAAGTCAGCAACTATAAGGAAATATCCAGAAAATCCCATGTCTTGAATAAGCTTGATTTCCGTCTCGAGACGTTTTTTGTAGATGTCGAGTTTACCCTCGGTTATTTGTCCAGATCTTAGGAGCTTACCTATCCGATGCTCAAAACCGGATCTAGTATCTCTCTCAAATCTCTCCCGCAGGGTTTCCCCGGTTCCAAGATCAAATCTCGGCATATGGATTTGTCCGAAATCCAACAGCAAACTACAGCGTTCAGCAATCGAAAGAGTATTTTTGATCGCCTCTGGATAGTTACGAAAGTCGTAGGCCATTATTTCAGGAGTCTTGACGTAGAACTGTTCCGAGCTAAAGGACATTCGATTAATGTCTTCGAGCTTTTTGCCGGTTTGTATGCATAAAAGGATTTCGTGGGCTCGGTGATCACGCTGATCAAGATAATGGCAGTCATTAGTAGCAACAATTCCAACATCCAGTTTGGAAGAAAATTCAATTAACTTTTCATTCACTTTGCGCTGTTCTTCTATTCCATTTTCCTGAATTTCCAAAAAGTATCTGCCGGAATCGAAAACCTCTTTGTGCCAAGCTGCAGCCTCAAAAGCAGCTTGCTCCTCACCCCTTACGATTTTATCAGCGACTTCCCCCTTCAAGCATGCGCTAAGGCAAATCAGTCCTTCATTATATTTTTCAAGCGACTCTCGATCAACCCGAGGCTTATAGTAAAAACCTTCCTGAAATCCGAGTGTTACCAGTTTACAGAGATTCTTGTACCCCTTGATATTCTCACACAACAGGATCAGATGATTAGCGCGAGAATCACCATTACGAGCCCCTTTTTCATGACGTGACCCAGGAGCCACGTAAACTTCGCAACCAACTATAGGCTTCAATCCGCTGGACTGAACGCTGGAATAAAATTCCATGGCGCCAAACAAGACCCCGTGGTCAGTAACAGCCACCGCCGGCATTTTAAATTCTTTGACTTTCGCAATTAAGTCCGGAATCTTGATTGCTCCGTCGAGCAAAGAATACTGAGAATGAAGATGAAGATGAACAAATTCCGCCGAACCCATTCCAGCTCCTAATGGATTTTATTTTTTCTTATACTTGGTTTTCAAGCCGTCAACCATACCACTGACACCTTAGTCATTCAATCAGTTTTACATTATAAGAACTGAC
>JBFXII010000352.1:0-3727 GCA_050176095.1 Desulfomonilaceae bacterium | reverse complement strand
AACAAATATCCTTAAGGCCCTAAGGGTATTGACTATGTTCAAATCTATTACAATGGTAAATCGTTGATTGCTTGATATGGTTGTCAGAGTAACACGGGCATCACATTTGATTGTGATAACCGATTAATTAAAAAACTGGCCCGGATCTTTCAAGAATTCACTGTAAAATTTGTAGCTGTCAGTTTCTCTCCAGGTGATCTGATGGACACCTGTTTGGTCAAAATTGAATATTTGGCTACCGGGGCATGCCAGAACAATGGGAGAAAGTGTAGAGATGACGTATTGTTTGGCGCCCTTTGCAGAATTCTCCAGCAGGACTTTCACGAACTCAATCTGGTTTATAGGATCCAGCGCCGCCTCAGGCTCATCTATGAGATACAAACCATCAAGGCCGAAGCTGTAGCCTCTGAAGAAATTCAGGAAAGATTCTCCGTGGGACAGTGTGTTGAGCGAACCTCCTCCGAAATAGGAAGCCCTACCTGGATCATCCATCAGAATGTCATCGAGGCTTGAAGCAATATTGAAAAATACCTCGGCTCTAAAATAGAACCCATAAGGTTTTCTCTTTTCCCAGGTCAGGCTGATGTATTTTGAGAGTTGCGATTCCTGCGGATTAGAATGCGACGCATGAGCTTTCATTCCACCCCAAGGCAGAAGGCCGCTCTTCATGGCTAAACAATCCAGCAAGGTTGACTTACCTACACCGTTCTTACCTGTGAAAAAGACAATGTTTTCCTCCAAATTGATGGATATCTTTTCCGCCAGACTCGGAACGTTAAAAGGATATCTATCACGGAGAGGAAAGTCCTTTGGATCCAACTGAATAGATTTAATGAACATTTTTGACAATTACACGGTAAACTTCCACTGGCAAAATCTTTCAGGTGGATGAGGATCTAAAGGAGCATGAATACATTCAACCTTTATTGCAGGATCAATTAAGTGAGCAAAGCCCTCAAACTCTCCCATGTGCATGTCCTTGCAATTGTATTCGGGCAAGTTTCTTTTCAATCTGGCTTCCTGGGTCACGCAATGTGGAACTGATATTATGACGGCGTCAGGTTCTCTTTTTACTTGATAGTCCACAATTATCTTCCAGGGAAAATAATCCAGGGCTTTCACAAAACCGTCAAGACCTGTTTCGGTTATGTTGAACCTTTTTCTGATGTCCTTTGCGCCAAGCGCCGCCGCCTTTCTCCAAACCCTTTCATTGAGGTGGTTGGCGACATCAGTGCCGTATTCTTCTTCCACGAATATGTACCAGAAAGAGTCGACAACCCTGTAATGCCAGAAGAGAAAATCAAGATATTCCCTCAAGTCTTTGCTTTCAAGTTGATCAATATCCATTGCAACATCCTCGAAAACTTGCTAGGTAAGCTTTACTTTGAAATATTATTTAGTCGTTGTCAACGAACTTCGTGAGTTTAATCCCGGCTGGCGGACAAATCTGGACAAATTAGAAGAGTAGTATGTCATCATTGATGCAGAAAGGGGCATTTTAATGTGTAGATTGCCGTTCATATTGTTGTTTTCAATTTCATTCATGTTGTATGGCGCTGTAAATTGTGACGCACAGCAGAGATTCCAAATGCCTAATGTTTCAAATCTCAAAAGTTTGACAACCCAAATGACGGATCGCGCTCCGGATATCCCCGGTAAAGAAACCACCATGACTTTTTATTCCGCGGCAAACGGCGAGATTATAACCGTGTATACATACAAGGGCAGAAACGTAGCTTTTAGCACTCATAACAACAGTGACATACAAAAGACGTATCGTCTGTTTGTTGATTTCACCGGGGAGAGGCTATTCCAGGAGATTCCTCCAGGATCTTCGTGGACATTGCCGGCATGGGCCAGATAAAACTATCCGGCCCCATTTTTTGGTCATTTGAAATAATCCGGCTCAATTGCTGAGGAAATTATGCACGAACTCGCCATCGTAGAATCCATTATGGAAACTCTGCTCGAACAACTCGAAATTAACAATTGCTCAAGAATATTGACGGTTAAGCTCGAATTTGGCGCAATGACGGCCGTAATGCCCGCTGCTATTGATTTTGCTTTTGAAGCCTTGTCCAAGGGGGGACCAGCGGAGGGAGCAAAAATAGAGACCACAATTATTCCCATCAAAGCTGTTTGCATGGATTGCGGAGCAGAATCGACCCTTGACGATTACGTGCCTTTTTGTCCCAAATGCAGCGATGGCGTGCTCCAAATTATTCAGGGCCGCGATGAAATGCGAATAGCATCAATTGAGATTCAGTGAGCTTGCCTTGAAACTTGCAGTCTTTAGTGACGTCCACTCAAATCTCGAGGCTCTTGAACTTTTTATCGAGCATTCCAGTCGTCACGGTGTGGATGAGTTCGCCTGCCTTGGAGACATCATCGGGTACGGCCCCAATCCGAATGAGTGCATCGCCACGGTTAGTTCCCTTGTAAATATCGACATTGTTATGGGCAATCATGAGTGGGCCATCCTGAATCCTCTGGAAGCTTCCCTGACCATGAATCCCATGGCTCATGATGCAATTGTCTGGACTCAACAACAGCTGTCAGAACAAAGCAGAAAATATATTTCAGGGTTGCAGTACAAGATACGGAAAGGGCCTTTCACCTTTGTTCACGCTTCCGCTTTCGAGCCTGACCGCTGGGAATACCTTCTGGCAGGAAATAGCGCTGGAGTGGCATTATGCCTTTTGCATTCAGCCAGCCGAATGACTTTTGTGGGGCATACGCACAGGCCCATGATAGCCGATTCACATGGCGAATCGCTGATTCCGGCGGCTAGTTTTAAGGATGGGACTACTTTCAGGTATTCCGGCTCAGATAAGATTCTTGTAAATCCCGGCAGCATCGGGCAACCTCGAGGCGGGTTTCGAAAACCCTATTACATTACTGTCGATACAGAATCCAATGAAATTACATGGCACAGGCTTGACGACTATGATCCTGAAAGAACGGTCGAAAAGATTCTCGCCACCAGCCTGCCTCAAGAATGCGCCTATTACCTGAACAGGCTCTCACTGAGCATACGCCAGCAGTAGAAAAGGTTTATAGGACCCCCTCAGACAATGGTTTCATATCTACGACGGGAAAAACTCTAGTCGTTCTTATTTTCCGATGATTCCAGAGCATACAGGGCAGCCCCGAGAGCCCCTGTAATCTGAGGATGGGGTGGCGAAACAACCGGGCAATCCGTGTGAGTTTTCAGGAGAGTCACGAGGAAGGGATTGTGCTCAACAACTCCTCCAGTCATCACTATACGGTCCGTGAGGGTGTCCATTTCCAGTATTCTTTTAACTACTGAATGAAACAAACCTCGAACAATTCTATCCACCCGATGGCCTGCCTTAATTTTCTCAAGAACCTCTGTAGCCGAGAAAACAGTGCAATAACTGCCCAGGACAATCTCTTTGTCAGCATTCTCGGCCAAAGAATTTAGCTGTTCAATGGGAAGCCTCAACCTCAGGGCCATTTCTTCAAGAAAAGCGCCGGTTCCTGCAGCGCATTTTCTGTTCATCTTGAAGCTTACACGCCGCCCGTTTGCGTCAAGTTTTATGACCTTGTTGTCCTGACCCCCAATGTCGATTACAGTAATCGGGCCCGGGAAAAAATGGAGACACCCTTTGCCGTGACAGGCAATTTCCGTCATGGAGCCTTGAGCAAAAGATACGCTGTTTCTCCCATAGCCCGTGGAATATGCGATGTTGTCAGCCTTTTCTGA
>JBFXII010000351.1:0-3739 GCA_050176095.1 Desulfomonilaceae bacterium | reverse complement strand
AGAAATGGTTTTGTCAGCAGAGAGTAGCCCTTGGAATTATGAAAGTGATATATCAAGAATATGTGTGAAAAGCCCTCTAAGTCCTTCAATCCTGGAGCAAACTCATCGAATATCTCAACCTGTCCTGTGAAATCCTCGCCCCCAGCGGGTTGAATGGGCATGCCTTCTGCACTTTCAAAGGGTGAGCGAATTATTCCGATAGGTTTGTAAATTATTTTGTCGCTCATTACATAGGTCCTCGAAAAACTCAATTCATTCAAGGTCTAACAAAGATGTCAAATGCCCAAAACTTGACCAGGACATTTAAATAGTCCTAAAACCGCGTATGCAATTTGCCCGAATTTTCCAATTCTGGTGTTTCTTAAAATATTAGAGGCGGTTAAGTGGACCGCCTCTAAAAATATTCTAGAATCATTCAATCATAAACTAAAGTGTTCCAGAGATAACGATCCTTTGGATCTCGTTTGTGCCTTCGTAAATTTGAGTTATCTTTGCATCTCGCATCATTCGCTCAACAGGATATTCCGTGCTGTAACCGAAACCGCCCAGAACCTGAACTGCCTCCACGGTAGTCCACATTGCAACGTCAGAGCAGTATGCCTTAGACATTGAGGAATGCCTGATGGTCTCCGGCGGTATCTTTGAAAGGTCTTTTTGGACTTTGTCGAGAAGAGAGCAGGTCTTCCACAATAACATGCGTGCAGCAGTAATTCGCATCGCCATGTCTGCAAGCTTGAAGGCGATCGCCTGATGTTTTATGATCGGCTTACCAAACGCGACCCTCTCCTTGGCATACTGAGTAGCATACTCAAAAGCTCCAGCAGCTATTCCTAGAGCCTGCGCAGCTACAGACGGGCGACTGAAGTCCAGCGTCTTCATCATGATATGAAAACCGGCCCCTTCTCCGGCCAAGAGGTTTTCGGCAGGCACTTCGACATCCTCAAATATTAGTTCTCTTGTGTCTGAAGATCTTATGCCGAGCTTGCTTTCCTTTTTGCCAATCGTGAAGCCTGGCATTCCCTTTTCGAGTATGAATACACTGGCCCCTTTATATGGCGCGACATCCGGATCCGTCACCGCATAAACACTGAAGGTGTCAGCGATTCCACCGTTGGTTATCCACATCTTCGAGCCATTGAGTATATACTTGTCGCCTTTTTTGACTGCCCTGGTTTTCAGGGCCGCGACGTCAGATCCACCCTTGGATTCGGTTAAACCGAACGCCGCAGTTGTTTCTCCGGTTGACAAAGGTTTGAGATATTTTTCTTTCTGCTCATGATTACCCGCAAGGATTATCGGAAGACTACCAAGCTCCTGAACAGAAGGTATAAGAGCTACTGAAGCATCAGCCTTTGCTAATTCCTCTACCACGATGCAGTGAGCGATCATGCCGGCGGCCATTCCATCATATTCTGCCGGAAAATCAACGCCCATGAGACCGTTTTCTCTCATGAGCTCGAGCATGTCGTATGGATATTCCCCTTTCTTATCTCTCTCCTCAGCCGTTGGGGCAACTTTTTCCTTAGCCAGCCTCCTGACCATGTCCTGAAGCATCTGTTCTTCTTCGGTCAACGAGAAGCGGTCATTATCTTTCATTGTATCCTCCGTTTTCTTCGATTCCATCAATTATTCATAGTCATAGAAACCCTTGCCGGATTTTCTACCGAGTCTTCCAGCTCTAACCATCTTTTTCAATAGCCCGGGAACCCTATATTTGGGATCGCCAAACTCTTCATACAAATGTTGCTGAACATTTAAAAGTGTATCCAGGCCCACCAGATCGGCAAGGGCCAACGGTCCCATGGGATGATTTGCGCCGAGCTTCATTCCTTCGTCTATCTCTTTTGCTGTGGCTAGGCCCTCTTGCAGAACGAAGATGGCTTCGATAACCATAGGAACGAGAATACGGTTCACCACAAAACCTGGGGCTTCCAAGACTTCTATGGCAGTCTTACCCATTTTGGCTGACAGATCCTTGATGATCTGAACAGTCTCGTCTGAGGTTCCGTAGCCTCTTATAATCTCAACGAGTTTCATCATTGGAACAGGATTAAAAAAATGCATGCCAATAAATCTGTCCGGTCTCGATGTAACTGCAGCCATTTCCGTGATGCTAAGACCTGATGTGTTGGTTGCAAAAACAACATGAGGGGCGGCTAGCGAATCCAGTTCCGTGTACACGCTCTTTTTAAGATCCATCTTTTCGATTACAGCTTCAATTGTTACATCCACGCCATCTACCAAGTCCTTTAGCTCAAGACAACCAGAAATTCTTCCCCGGATTGCCTCGGCTTCTGATGACGCAATAAATCCCTTGTCCGTCATACGCTTCAGATTCTTTTCAATGGTTGACATCCCTTTTTCAAGAAATCTGGTTTCAACATCCATTAGGTTTACGGAAAAACCACTTTGTGCTGCTACCTGGGCGATACCAGCGCCCATTAGACCTGCTCCAATAACACCTATTTTTTTGATTTCCATAAGGCTTACGCCCCTCCTTCAACATATGGATCAAGACGTTGGTAAATCTTTTTTGAAGGCCCATAATTGCGGGCTGATAAACTGAAACATTACCAGAGCGCAACTTTTTGATCAAGCGTTTAAAATAGTTATGAATCGTTTCATTGATGAAAATTGATGAACATGTTAATGAAATATAGTATAATAAAAAAATTAGGCTGATTACAAAGAGAAGGAGGATTAGATGGCCAAAGTCGCTGTTATAGGTGTGGGGCAGAGCGCTTTCGTTCGTTCCTATCCTGGTTCCATTCGTGAACTGGCGTTTGAAGCCTTCAGAGAGGCCATGAAAGATGCCGGTCTTAAGTCCGAGCAGATTGAGGCGTCTATAATATGTTCGGCCCCCGAGTATGATAAACAGAGGACACCCGCAGGCTTGATGGCAGAATATTGTGGATTAAATCCGCAACCGACATTCTACGTGGAAAGCGTCTGTTCCTCGAGCTCTAGCGGACTCAGAACTGCCTATGCGCTTGTGGCCTCAGGGTTGCATGATGTGGTTATTGTCCTCGGATTTCAGAAGATGTCCGAAATTTCATCAGCGGAATCTCAGGAAAGAATGGGGCGAGGCGCCGACATACAGTGGGAAGCTCCATTTGGAACGATGATGCCAGCTTATTACGCCATGTACGCTCGAGGCCACTTTGAAAAATATGGCACCACGGAAGAGGATTTGGCCTTGATTCGTCTGAAATCATCTACCTATGGTGTGATCAATGACAAGGCCGTTTTTCGCAAGTCCTTGGATTTACCAAAAATTATGGAACCAAAGTATATCGCAACTCCTCTGAAAATGTATGATTGTTGCGCAAATGCCGACGGATCATCCTGCATGATCCTAGCCTCTGAAGAAAAGGCAAAAGAACTAAGCGCTAAACCGGTCTGGATAAGAGGTCTCGGCATGGCTACTGCGCCCATCAACATGGCCGGTAGGGACACTTTTTCCGGACTCAAATGCGCCCAACTTGCTGCAAAGCGCGCTTACGAAATGGCAGGAGTAGGCCCCAAAGACATCAATGTGGCGGAAGTGCACGATTGTTTCACCATAGCTGAGATGATGGCTTATGAGGATCTGGGATTTGCTGAACCAGGAAATGGTAAAGACCTTATTCGAAATAAGGAAACATACAAGGAAGGCAAAATTCCAGTTAATGTTGACGGTGGTCTTTTGTCCAAGGGGCATCCCATAGGAGCCACAGGCGGCTCTCAAATTCGGACTATC
>JBFXII010000350.1:0-3755 GCA_050176095.1 Desulfomonilaceae bacterium | reverse complement strand
TCGCCTCGGCAAAATCACTGTCTTCCACGGTCAATCGTGTACCGTTCTGCGCTGCCACCTCGGCCACATGGTCGCACAGACTTTTGGCATCACCGACGTTAATCAGACCGAAGGGAGTTTCGCTCGTTCCCACGCGCAAAGCCACTTCGCCAGATTCTCCCTTAATACGATCCAGTGACAAATGGCCGCCCGCAGCATGGTTGAACAACCTAGCGAGAATATCCCGATAGAGGGCTTCAACCGTTTCACCGCCATTCATAGCTCGGGCAAGGTAAGTGAAGGCCCCTGCAAAGATGTCGTTGCCCTCCTTGTCCAGTAGGCCAGTATCCTGTCCTTTTCCAGTTAGGATCTCGTGCATACGCCGCGTCGCCGCTTGGCTGTGATCGAGGAAGTCAGCAATGAATTGGATGATGAGTGCCACGTCGGTGGCTACGATTTGTTCGTCCTTGCTCATCTTGCCCGAAGAAACCGTGCTGCCAACAAAAACCCACAGCGGTTTCTCCAGGTTGAACGGCTCGAAGATTTTGGCTTTTTCCTCGTAGATGCGGAGCTGCTGATAATACTTAAGTAGGCACGCGGTCATATAGATAAATTGGGTCTCTTCAAAGGATTCTGGCAAGTTCAGAATTTGATAATCCTTGCCAAAGCCGTCCTCATAGAACCACCGGTAGGAGTAATCAAAAACAACCGCCTTGGCATAGCTGTTCTCAAAGTCCGAGTTACCCGATGCCTGAACCGCCTGTTCGAAGGTGGCAGAATATTCAAAGGTAAAACCTTTGGCGCAAAGACTAGCCCGACGGGTAAACCAAGCCCCTTCCTCTTTGCCGCTCATGCCGCGATGCCCTTCGTCTACCAAGAGCAGGTTCTGATCACCTAGGCTTCGCGTAGCTATGGTATTGGGGCCTTCCTGGTCGGCCAGCTTGGTGATTTCCAGCACATCCACATGCTCAAGGCCTCGCGCCTGGGTAAACATGGGGCCACGGGACAGCTGATAGCGGTCTGTCGAAATATTGCTTTCCCGAAATTCGGAAACGTGCTGTTCGGACAAACGCTCGTTGGGCGTCAGCAGAATAGCCCGAGAAAGTTCTTTATCCTTTCCATACATTGCAGCGTAGTGCCGATATTGCAGCAGGTTGACATGCATCAGCAGCGTCTTGCCGCTGCCGGTGGCATTCTGCATGCAGAGTTTATTCAGGTCATCCTCAATGTAAGGTGGCACATCAGCGTAATCGCCCCAATGGTTATTAAAACGTTCCACGAATGTGTTGAGGTCGTTTAGCAGCCCCTCACGGTCGCCCAAAAAACGATCCAAATATATCTCTACGAACAGTAAGGTGAGCCACTGGTAATACTTCCACACCACCTGTCTTTGGCGCTTTTCATTGATTGCCTGCGTGTGACGAACGATGTTTTCCTCATAAAGGAGAATTTGCTCCTTGCTAAGGGCGCACTGGGCATTCCCCAATAAATTGCTGTTTACTAGCTCATGGTAGAAGTGGTGCAGATTGTCATGGTCCAAGCCCTCTAGCCGAGGGTCTTTGATGGGATCTGCCAATAAATGAAAGGGTCTGACATCCTGGCTGCGAAGCTTGTTTTCTGCCAGCGGCTCAATGCCGAACAGGCTGATTAACCACTGGTTAAGGAGCAGCTTGTTACGGAACTTATGCGGTTTGGGGCCGCGTGAATTTTTTTTCGCCATCACACCGCCTCCCTATGCATTCTCACTATTCCACATGCGCTTCATAAATTCTTCTTCGATGAGGCGGACCTTCCAGTTCTCGTTGTCAAGCTTCAGATTGGGCAGATTGTTGCTGCCGTTGACGTAGATGGTGTCGAACTCGAAATCGCGGGTGCTGATGCGGTTCTTCTGGAACCATTCATCCAGCATCAGGTTGTCCTGCTCAATATTGCCGGTAAGCTTGCGCCAGACGATCAGAACCTTTTCTTGCTGGCCATTGTTGGGATTGGTCGGATCCTTGGGTACCCACCCTTCGACCTTACGGAACCACCACGGGCCGCCTTCGTCCTGGCGGATGCGACCATCCACCACCAGCTTGGTGTGCTGGTCCTCGGGCAGCTCCGGGTCCGTGATGCGCTTGAAGGTCGCCTGGAAGGTCTGCGGCACGGATGTGTGCAGCACGCGCAGGCCGATCAGATAGTTGAAGGTCTCGATCAGGTCGACCGCACGGGTGGCATACTCGTCCGTCCCCGGCTTCTTGACCTCCAGGGTGTAAGCGGTCGGATCGGCAAAGGCGTCGATGTTGAGCAACGACTGGCTGCCCCGGGTCTCCACATCCAGCAGGTAGCGGAGCATGTAGTCTTCCTTGAGCGCCGGATTAGTGGCCACTGCCTTTTTGCGCTGGAGGTTTTGGTCGAGGCGCAGGTTGTTGAGCGTGTCCTCGTAGGATTCCAGGCGGATGTATTTGCAGCAGTGGGATATGCCGGTATGATGCGCCGTGGGTTTGCCATCTTTCCAGCTTTCGGAATAGACCACCTTAGAGACGCGAGGTTTAAGGACGGTATCGAAATAGTCGCCCATTTCAACGAGGATGAATTTGCGTTTGCCTTCATCTTTACGATTGAGGTTGATGACCGCATGGCCAGTGGTACCGGAACCGCTAAATATATCAAGAACGAGTCCTTCATTTCCTTTCAGGCCCAAGTAAACCACATCTTGTAAAAGTTTTAGCGACTTCGGAGTAAATGACGCCATTCTCATATTAAAGATATCTTGAGCCAGATTTCCCCCATGCGTACTGCTGTACTCTGGATCATAGAAGAATGATTTAGGCTTGCGGGTTGGGATATCTCCAATTCCTGGTCTCTGCTTTTTGTAAAGAGTGAAATCACCCCTTCGGGATCTCTTGACTATTAGGTTATGCTTATCTGTGTTTACTTTATCCTTTTTCCAATACCAGCTTAACTCTTCACCGTCATCATTAATTGGCCATATTTCAACATGGGATGGGTCTTTCGGCTGATTATCATCAGATGTATAAAAATCACTACCATCAGGCAAAAAGAAAATCGGATACCATAAATTAGGCCGCTTAGATCTTGGCGCATTTGCCCCCGTAGCCCTCAAGCCATCGGCTTGTTTAAATAGACCATATTCATCCTCTTCCCAGCCGTCTAACAATACTTCCTCATCTATTGGCAAGCGACCAATGTCTGAAAGACTGCGCTTGGCGAATGAAACTATATATTCATGACACGAAGCAAAGCCTTCAGTATCTTGATTTCCCTTGAGATTCGTAATGGCGGGCAGAACTTTCGAGGCTTGATAGCCAACAAGGTTGTGTCCAGCAAAATAGAGATGGTTGAATTCATTTTCATCAATGCTCAGGAACAAGCAAGCATTATCTTTCAGCACTCTATTAACTGAAACTAAGCGGTCGTAGATCATTGCAATCCATGATGAGTGCTGGAATGTATCTTTATATGCGAAATCACCATCTTTTCTTTTGTTGTATGGTGGATCTGTGTAGACAGTGTCTATGGTTCTCCTACATTTTTCCTGCAACAGGTTCAACGCCTGGAAATTCTCCGAGTGAATCAGCAGGCCATCGCACTGCTCATCGAAGTTCTCCATCGACGCCACCAGCCGAGCCTTGAAGCTGTCATCGAAGAAGCGGGTATCCAGCACCAGCTTGTTGTTGGCCTTGAGGAACTCGACCGACAAAGGCCGCGAGAACCCCGGGCTGTGCAGATCGGCCTGGATTTCGTCGATGGCGAACAGCTTGGTCCATTCTTCA
>JBFXII010000349.1:0-3757 GCA_050176095.1 Desulfomonilaceae bacterium | reverse complement strand
AGCAAAGCTGCGAAACGAAAAATGGACACACTCCCAGATTATCCATTACGCGGCTGACGTTGAAACAAGCCTCATAGGCGTTCCAGCCGGAAAACAGGATCACATCGCGGCCCTGTATGGTGGTATTTCCTTTATTGAATTCGGCTATACCGGATTTAGTCGCAAAACGCTCAAAAATGAGCAGGACGTAAGTCGAGCGCTAGAAGAAATGATCATACTCTCATATACCGGAGAAGGCCGATTCTCGGGCATGAATAACTGGGATGTGACCCGAAATGTCATAGAAAACGTTGGTGACGTTAAATCAAAGCTTGTCAAAATAAGAGATGTGGCCATTCAACTGGCCAAAGCCATGGATAACCGCGATTGGGATGAAACGGCAAACTTGATTGAAGCGGAGTGGAATCTGCGAAAATCATTGGCGCCAGGTGTCTCAACGCCGGTTATTGAATCCATAATGAGCGCCGCTAGTCAATCCGGAGCTCTGGCCAGCAAAATATGCGGCGCTGGCGGCGGCGGATGCATGATCACCATGGTTAAACCAAAATACCGCGTGGCAGTCGAGAAATCCATTTCAGAGACGGGCGGCAGCCTCATTCCATTTAGAATAGCTGATCAAGGGGCAAATACAACTCTTTGATCTTGTAAGACCATTTCAGGGGATACCGATAATGGCGCCCCTTCGCCTCGTCGTTTAAAGATCATCAGTGTGGACGGAAGCTTGAAATTATGTAAGTTCACTTAATTTTTTTAGGCAGATATGCTTTTTTCTCTATTGCGGAACATGAGGTTACATGCTAGAGAGGCGATGTTGATGATGACGATAGTCCAGGAGGCTAAAGTATGAAAAAATCTGTGTTCAGATTTCTCACCGTCGTCTTTGTCCTGGCCATTTTTGCCGCGACATCAGTGTGCGCCGTGGCGGCTGACAAGAAATGGTTTTTGACAAAAGACAAGAATGGAGTTTGCAAGGTCATACAGGCCAATGACAAGACTCCCACAACAATCGCGGGTCCCTTCACAAAGAAGAGTGACGCAGAAAAAGCGAAAGCTGAGCAATGCCCTAAAAAAGACAAAAAGGACAAAGCAGACAAGAAGAAACAGTAATTATTTAATTTTACCTACTGTTAATTTCGCTGCAATCGAGCCCGGAGGTGAGATTATTTCTTCGGGCTCTTTTTGTAATCAGACAATATGATCAATCCATCTATCAAGGGCTATCTAGCCGTAATAGCCGCATCCATCATGTGGGCTTCCTCCGGGGCTATCAGCAAATCGTTGTTCAACGAAGGAATGACACCATACGACCTCGTTCAGATTAGAGTTACCTTCGCTTCATTGGTTTTCGGCGCGTATCTCCTGGTCTTCCACAGACCTCTTCTGAAAATTTCTAAAAGTGACCTTAAATGGATGTTTATTCATGGAGCGCTAGTAATGGCGCTTGTTCAGATCTCCTATTTCTATACGATAAGTAAGCTACAGTTAATGACCGCCCTGTTGCTGCAATACCTCTCTCCAATTATCGTTGCAATCTTCGCCGTTTCATTTTGGGGTGAGAGGATGACTTTACTGAAATTTCTGGCCATAGTTCTGGCTTTTTCGGGATGTTTCCTTGCTTTGGGCGGCTACAACCTGAACAATCTGCGATTAAATGTCGAAGGAATTACTGGAGGCCTTATAGCGGCTTTGAGTTACTCAGTGTATTGTTTGCTTGGGGAAAAATTGATGTACAGATACAGCCCGTGGACAGTGGTCTTCTATGCGCTGTTTTTCGCGTCTTTCACATGGCATGTCGTCCACCCCCCATTCAAATACCTCCACGCCAGTTACATGACTCATCACATTTTCGCCCTCTCCTTTATAATTCTCGTGGGGACCATCGGCGCATTCAGCTTGTTTTTCTGGGGTATAAATTACATAAGATCGACAAGAGCCATGATCACAGCGACACTAGAACCCGTGTCCGCAGGCGTCATAGCATGGATATTCCTGGGCGAGAAGCTTGAACCCATCCAGATTCTCGGAGCCGTCTTAAGCGTTTGCGCCATAGTTCTTCTCCAGATCGGAATGGAACAGGATCATCTGGCGCCACAGGCTCTCAGATGCGCAGAAAATACATAAGACTCTTGAATTGTCTAATGATCAAACGCGGCTATTCACATCACGACGTCAAATATATAGCGGTTCTGCAAAATGATCCCGAAAAAAGCGCAACGTTTTGATCGATCCATGATTTAGTTTATGCATGTCTCGTCCAAGAAACATGCCCAATCGAGATAACTGCGCTCTGGTTGATTTGGAAACTGCCGCCATGGCGGTGGCAATCCAACGGACAAACCTCCGACTAATAGACATCAAGGCTTTAACTATTTGGATTTCCAGTGCATTTACAAACAGTCAAAGGTTCCGTGTCCCGATGGACCGATGGCACGTCATTTGTCATTGAGAGGAACCGATGACACATCACTTGGCAGAGCCCGTTACATCCTTGATGGTCTGGGAACCTTCATCCATGTCTATGAACTTTAGCTTCCCGCCTGCAAAATCCAGTTTCATGAGGTCAATCTTGCGGAGGTCCGGGTTGTCGTAGGTCTTGAAATAGAAAACCTTGTTGCTCAGATCTCTGAATGACGCCCATTGTGTGGTTTCTTTAAGGACTTTTCCATCAGCCATCTTTCCCGTTACAAGGCCCTTCGTGATGGCGAATGAATCCACAATATGCTGACAGAGGTTCAGATTCTTGTCTGCATTTTCCGCCTTGTCAGCGAAGTGGACAGTTATTCCCAAGCGAATGAAACGGCTCGGAGGTGTAAAATCTCCCGGCATCCCGATCATGCCCGCTCCGTGGCCCGTTGGGACGAATTTCATACCGGCCATTTCGAGGGGTTTGGGGTTTTCTGTAGTCATTCCGATAAACTGACGAAGGTGAGCCACATGCCACGGAAAGTTAGGGGCATTTGTCAGGATTCCCAATGGGTTATCATAAATGTGGACCCTTCCTTCTTCAACCTCCAGGACTATACATTTCCCTTGAGCATCATGTATGATGGCGTGGCCTGGGGGCGACATACCGAGCGCGGGAACCACATAGCCAAACAGCTTGACGTCCGATACCGCTTTTTTAATCTCATCCACAGTGGCAAAGTTGCCCAGCAGCCAAGGTCCCATCATGGTTTGCGCCAAGGCGCGCTTTTCTTCGCCCGGCTTTACCTCCTGCCACCGCACGTCAAGCTCATACCAGAGAGCCCCAAAGGAAAGGCCTTTCTCGTTCAGTCCATCAACAACCATGGTGTCGATTCCCCAGCCCACCACCGACACGTATCCGTACTTATTTTGCCATTCAAGGCCGTCCTTGCCTCCTGGAGCTGGACTCGTGAACGGGATATTTCGTGGCGTCACAGCAATTTTCCAACCGCTGTCAACACCGAACTCCATGGTCCGCCCAATCGTGATGGTCTGATCTTTAGCGGTAACACGAAACGACATGCAGGCCGTGGTCTCGTCAACATGTATAGACAGGACGAGATATGCGATCGTACATATCAATAATGGTAATCTTGTTTTCATGGCTGCTAACCTCGTTTTCGAAAGCTATCCAGGGAATGTCGCGTTGTTTCACCAAGTAGTTTTGACGCTCTCAGAACACCAGCCCCATGTTATTCCTCCCGCCAAGGAAAACTGGCTAAGTACCAGCTTGTCTGCAGTTCTAGCAATGAAAACCCCGGGCGCCTCAAACGTCACATCTGACGGGCCCTTT
>JBFXII010000348.1:0-3770 GCA_050176095.1 Desulfomonilaceae bacterium | reverse complement strand
GTTTCCGCTGTCATAGTAGACTCCGGTAGGATGGCTGAACTGAACATGCGGTACAGAGGCAAGCCGGAGCCAACGAATGTCCTGGCTTTTTCTCAGTCAGAAGCAAAAATGGTTTCGGCAGAGCCCGATATGTTGGGAGATGTCGTAATCTGTGCGGATAGAGTTAGGTCGGACGCGGATGAACTAGGCTACTCTTATGATGAAATGACTCTTTATCTAGGCATTCATGGGCTGCTTCACCTTGTTGGCTACAGTCACGAATTGCCCTTGGAGGCATCTGAGATGGAGAAAAGAGTCGAATTCATTTTTAATAAGCTTAATAGTGCTTGAAGAGATTCATTGCTTTTTTCATTTTCAAAATATGAAAGTAATACTTTAGATAGTTGACGTTTTTTATTTATAATAAAGAGTAATACTCATTCATATGATGGGGTTTGGTTGGTGATATCAACAAGTTAGAAGCCGAGTCGGGCAAATTTGAGCTTGATTTGTAGTTACGTTTTTTCTTAGAATGCCCAATGGGGGTGAGGGTCACTTCATATATGAGGTCGATCCATGAGGCCATTTGTTGTTGTCGTGTTCGTCGCTTTTGTGTTGACCGGTTGCTCTAACTTGAGAAGTTACGTTAACTCGGACCATCGAGAAATTCCTGCCAAGACAAAAAAATTGGTTGGTGAATCGGGTGGCTCTAGAGGTAGCGTTTCTAGCAAGTTACCAAAATTGAATGAGTCCGAAAGACTGAAGGTTAGTCACCCCACGAACTTTGAAGTTGACCAGTTTGACCAGCTCTAAGTTCTGGAGTTTTTGTAAAATGTTGGACGATTGATGAGAAAACCAAAAAATAAACAGGCGATGCTCTCCGGAGCTCAACTGATGTCTCGAGGAGATATTATAACGATGATGGACGCTGGCTTTCCGGTGAAATGTCTTGTCCTGTCGTGTATTGGAGACAACCAGGGAATGTGTATGGCTACAGTTGAGATTCTCGAAGGTCCGAAAAAAGGGGAGAGATTAACTGCGTCACTGAGGCCGGAAAAAGGATGACTAAAATTGAATAGTTCTGATTTTCAAGGGGCTTGAACAAATTTTTCGAGCCCCTTTCATTTGAAAATTAAGCGATTCCTGTTATTCCAGTCTCAGAAAAATTCTTGGCCGCATTAGACAGCATCTTTACATGTTCCATCTCGGCCTTGATCAGCTTTTCGACTTCACCTTTTCCAGCTGGATCTGGAAGCAGTTCTTTCATTCCAAGGAAAAATGCTACTGAGTCCTTTTCAAACTGTATGGCCATGTCCAATACTTCGGAAGGGGTTTTGACTTTTTCGAGCCTGCTTTTGGCTGTTTCTACCGTAAATATGTGAGTGTCAGCCGTGGCCTGCAAGTAACTTTCAGCAAGTCCTTCAGGATCCCAAACGACGTTTGAAATGTCTGAATCGGGTAGCGAAGCTCGAAGAGATTTGAAGGCGTCTATGTGACAGGCTTCCATGGCTGCTAGGTCGCCGAAAAGGGCCTTAGCTGTAGGGTCTTGAGCCATTTCAGATGCTCCTGTGTAAAAATTCTTACCATTCTCTTCGATGCGCACAGCCATCGCGAAAACGTCGTCTGCTGTTCCAAATACAAACATTTTTAGCCTCCTAGCTGTAAAGAAACCAAATTTAAAAACTGATTAACATATATATATGAGTAAATCCAAAACTTCGTAAAAGCAAGATATTAAGCCGGAAAAGCTAGATCCAAAAGTAATTTCGGCGATTCTTATTTTAAAAAGGTTTTTAAATTGGCCTATATACGTTTAGTCCGATTTTCTCGGACCTTTTAAAAACATACTGGTTACCTCCGGTTGACGCAATTATTACGGTTTTGCCCGATTTGGACGGTCCGACTTCTTTCGTCAAATCGATTACTACAGTCAAGATGTCGCCATCGACATTCATCTTAACATTCTTGAAGGAATCTTTTGCTCCTTTTTTCAGAGTTTTCGGAGTTATTTCCCTGTAGATAGTCATACCGATTCGTTCGTCACGTCCAGGTAATGTCTTGTTACCCTCCGTGGTAGCCACAATATTATTGCGGCCGGACTTGGATGGTCCAAATTCCTTTGAGAGATCGACATGAATTGTTAGTAGGTCTGGCCCTATTTCCAGTTCGACATTTTTCATGCGAGGTACAGGTTGCTTGGCTATTTTTTTCTTAGGTTTTTCGGGATCTTTTTCTTTTTGAATATTTTGTCCTGGAGCCAAAGCAATTGGAGATGAATCAGAAAATCTGCCTACAGGCCATATTATCTCGGCAAACGAATTGTAAGCAAACAAATTCTTCTCGATTTGATCCAGTCGAACCAATTTCTTCAAATCTTCATCACTAACTAAATCTGGGTGTCGCGCGTCCTCTTCCAATTTTTTTCTTGCAGTGACTAGGAAGGACTTATCGTCCTTTCCGAGTTTACCCATACACCATCTTAAGAAAGATCGCGCTTTCGAATAATCAGCGAACGCCGACTGGAAATGGTGTATCATGGTTATTAGTGGACCCACCACAGTTGTATCAACCATTCCAGTTGAGGCATCGGTAATTAGGCTCTTCCATTTCGATGGAGCGTCCTCTCCAAGCAACCTGTAGAAGTTGTTGAAATCATCAGAAGAAACTACAAACTCGAAACCATCGACGGTTTTCAAGGAGTACGGAGAATTGCCTGAATCTATCAGATCAACAACCAGGCCTGGGTTTGATCCGAGAAACTGTTCATATTTTTTCGACATTATCTAACACCTGCTTTTACGAAGAACGCAAGTTTACAACATAGTCCCAATAAATGCCAATTGGTTGGGGCGCCTTATTTGATGTACTCGAGAACTGTCGCCCTTCTCAAATTATGGTTGACTTTCATACAAGACCTTCTTACCTAATGGTACCTTATTCATAGCAAGTAAAACTTCATAGCGCTCTGGAAATTTTCTCCTGTTTTGAAAGCCGAAAGGATTAAATTGAACACCGACAAGGTTTTGCAAGGCGATGTGCGCGCAACAGCCAAGTTAATACGCCGGATTGATGATGGAGATCCTGGTGTAATAGAAGAGTTGTCAACCCTTTATCCTCACAACAAGAACGCGTACGTCATCGGTTTCACAGGCTCTCCTGGAGTTGGGAAGTCCACTTTGGTCGACCGTATTGTTGGCCGCTTCAGGTCACGAGGAAGCACTGTCGGAATATTGGCTATCGACCCCACGAGTCCCTTTTCCGGTGGCGCCATTCTGGGTGACAGAATTAGGATGCAAAAGCATTTTCTCGATGAAGGGGTCTTCATACGATCTTTGGCGACCAGAGGAAAATTTGGCGGTTTAACAAGATCTACCGCAGACGCTATTGTAGTTTTGGACGCGATGGGAAAAGACGTGATAATTGTAGAAACAGTTGGTGTTGGGCAAGATGAAGTGGACATAGTTCACAGCGCTCATACTACTGTGCTTGTAACCATTCCAGGAATGGGAGATGATATTCAGGCCATAAAAGCTGGCCTGATGGAAATAGGTGACTTATTTGTAGTAAATAAGGCTGACAGAGAAGGATCTCAGAAGACGGTGCGAGAGATCAAGTCAATGTTGAAGATGTCCGGAGCTAGATACAATTCATTAGGTTGGGAGCCCCCTGTAATTACATCCGGAGCCATTGAGGACATTGGTGTTGATGAAGTGTTTGAAGCAATCGTCGCTCACAAACAGTTTTTAGACGACAAAGGGAAAGATGGCTTGTTGAAGCGAGAAGCCTCACGC
>JBFXII010000347.1:0-3777 GCA_050176095.1 Desulfomonilaceae bacterium | reverse complement strand
AGCCTTACAAGTGACAGATACGAGGATTGAGGTGGATCAAAAAGAACGAAAGTCCTTTGCATTGTTTCCGGTCCTGGCCGGTTTACTGCTCTTCTTCGCGTTGAGCTTTTCGTCGCCATCCACTGCCAAGGCGACGGTTGCTGCCTATATGGATGTTCAGGGGAACGTCCATTTTGTGCGGGGCAAGAGTAGTCGAACGAACAGGAAGATAGCAATCGACCGGCCTATCCCACGATTGCCGAGAGATTCAACCCCTCAAACAATCAACACTTTCATCCAATCAGCCGCCACCGAACACGGTGTCGATCCCCTACTGATCAAGGCCATCATCAAGACCGAATCAAATTTTGACCCTAGCGCTGTTTCCCCAAAGGGCGCTCAGGGTTTGATGCAACTCATGCCGGCAACCGCCAGAGATCTTCAGGTTGCTGACCCATTAGACCCTCAAGATAATATCACCGGCGGCACTAAATATTTTCGATCCCTGCTCGACACCTATGGATGGAATTTAGAACTCAGCCTCGCGGCCTACAACGCCGGACCTGGTAAGGTGAAAGGACGCATCCCGAATATCCTTGAAACAAAGACCTACGTATTCAAGGTATTGGAAGATTATCAATCTTTCAAAAAGACAAGGTGATCCAATCACTCAGGTGATCGCCAAGTGGATTACCAAATAGCAAGCTGGGATTAAAATAATAATCAGCATTCCCAAGCAACCACCTCTCCCTTTTTGGCGGCTCTCTTCTTTCCGCATTTCTTCAAATAAAATACAGTCCAGCGCCGGGTCGTCATCAAGGAGACCTTTATATTCGTCGTCGTTGTCGCGCATTATAACGACCGGTATTTTCTTTGATAATTCAATGGAGCATATCCAAGTTTCACGCAGTAGGAGCAATACATCCTTTCCAATACCTCATCATATTCGCAGCGGGAACAAAGAATTGCATTGATTGCAGTCCATTGATTTCTTGGGGCGTCGAATGGCAAATCATTTCTGGCCTGCACGTAATTCCCGTGGTCATCATAATAACCGGGAGTGATAGCAAGTTTGTATGGAACCAGTTTTTTCATATTTATACCATGGCCAATCTTGATGCTGTGGCGAAAGAATCGGGATGAAAAAATTATCCACTATTTTTCTGGACAAGTTCAAGCACAAGCTGGATATCTGCTCTTCCTCCCAGGTCGAATCTTTCAAAACCGTCATTTTTGATCGATACCCTCAGCACGGAAAAGAGGCCGACATAAGCCCAAGCATTAGGGCTTTCTTTGAGGAAAACCGGGATAGGTGCGGATTGCTCGGCAAGTTGCAGGGCGGCCTGAATGACTCGAGGTTTGTTTCCCACAAGGATTATATGGGGCGCACCAGGATTCATCTTTTTCTTTAAACAGGCACAAACGACTCTCCCTTGCACTGTTGGCAAATAACTTTGAATGCTCCCACCTACCTGTGCATGGATCTGCGATCTTGTGTAGGCTTCACCTGCTTTGAACATGCTATGACCTCTATCAGAACAAGGACTGAAACGGATGGCGAGCGACCCATATTTAATCCTATGAAACGCCCATCCCAAAAGTGGAATTCTTCGCCGGAAACATCCGAACTCTCAACGGATTAATTTTATTTTTTCGGCAACAGCCTGCCAATCACTTTCTGCTGTCATATGGCACCAACTGATTCGAACGCAGGCATTTGCAGCATCATCTGACATGCCCATTGCCTCGATTTCGCCATGCCTTCATGCCATGCAACATGCTGAAAAAATAGCGATTAAAAGAAACTTCTCGACTTGGAATGGGCAAGGGAAATAATGGGGCCGTGACCACGTGATAATTTTTTATTGACACGGGCGGAACCTGTTTGTATATTGGCAATGTAAAGGTGAGTATGTGATACGGAGGTTTTATGAAGGCTCAAGACTACCTAAAGGCCAGAGGAATTCAGGTCGCCCAACTGGAGAGCTCCAGCGTGGGTCGCCTGTCTATTGATGCGGAGTTTAAGTTTGCCGGAAACCGTGGAGTTGTTGTGTCTCCGAAGCGCGGCTCTGTCTCTGAGCGATACCTGTCCTTGCTTTCCGCCGATGGCGTGTCCTTTGTTGTGGCAGAAGGCGGATCAACACTATCGTTCTATGAATTATCCCAAAAGGCGGACGAGCTACATCCTGTTCGTGCATTGAAACCCATTAAAGCGCGACTATTTCCATCGCAGGAGCTTTTTGAATACTTGTCAACTCTTCTGCGACAAGGCGTGAAAAAACGGGACTCTGACCATGCTATGATATCTAACCTTTTGATCGCTCGAATTGCCGATGAGGAGGCTGGCCAGGATGATGCTTGGGTGTGCTCTATCGCCGGAACCGCTGACGATTGTTCGGATTTGGTATCGAGAATCAAAGGGAACCTGAAAGATACAGAGATCAACGCCGAAGGAGTTCTGAAGCTATGTGCTGTCCTTTCTGGTTTTAGGCTAAAACCATCTACATCTGAAGAGTCTGCTCAACTAATCGATTGGGTGGCAGCAGCAAGCGATGACAAAAGAATTATTCATGGATTGCCTCTGGCCTTGTCTCCGGTTTTTCAGGCTATTCGTGAACCTGTTGGCTCAGTGGCGCTTGTCACATCTGCTGTAGGTGCTCAATTTTCAGCTCTGTCCGATTCGGGCAACGGCGAGGTGTTTCTAGAAAATGGGGATCAGGAACTCCTGTCTTTGTTGCAGATTCTGTATCCCAGCACTTCTTTTATTGATGACGGATACCTTGAAATCAAGCCCGCCAAAGCAATGGATGCCGTTGTCTTGATCCCCCCATTCGGCCGATCAATTCAATTGAAAAAGGAAACCTCAATAACCAGTTCCTTTTTTAAAGGTTACCCGGCGTCAAAGAAATGTCCGGCTGAATACCTGTATACAATCAAGGCAATCGACCAATGTAAGCCGGATGGCACCATCACAGTCGTATTACCGGAAGGGATTTTGTCCGGAGCAAGCCACAGGGCTTTCCGGAATTGGCTGTTGGATGCCGTGCAGATCCTCGGTGTTGTCAGTTTGCCAGCCGGATTCTGTTTTTCTGGCACAGGCCTTCGGTGCTCTGTTCTGTTCATGAAAAAGGCCAAACAAATTCCAGCCGATTACTCGATTTCAATGATCGAAATGCGGCAGGAGGATTTTGAAAGCGATGCAATTGCTGGAACGATTGAGACCGTTAAGGCGATCTTCAATCCGGAGGATCGCGCATGAGAAGTACCGTGATCCAGCTGAAAAATTTTCGAAGCAAAGGCAACCGCCTCGATCCCAGGTTTTACCTTGGTGAAAAGACGGTGAGGACCATTACGAACAGCAATTACGACAGCTTCATCAAGCTGGGAGACTTGCTTGACTATTTTGCCGATGGCTCACGACTGACATCATGTGAATCGGGTGTCCCGATGTTGCGCCTCAGTAACCTTGATGCATGCGATATCCATTTTTCCGGATTGAAATACGCATCAATAGATAAGGAAGCCAAGTGGACTGCGGTAAAGCCTCAGGATGTATTGTTTACTCAGGCGGCCGAGCCCTTCAGGGCGGCGGTTATGCCCGATGGCTTTGACGATATTACCGTTTCTTCCGAGATTACGGTCATGCGGCCGAAGCCTGCCGTTGTGCCCGAATATCTGGCGGCCATACTGTCCGCACCCAGCATGGGCAAGATCCTGAAGGATCTCGCTTACAGACGGTCTGCCACAGCCTTAAGAAGATTGCGTCTTAAGGATATTGCTGGAATCCCCATCCCTCTT
>JBFXII010000346.1:0-3802 GCA_050176095.1 Desulfomonilaceae bacterium | reverse complement strand
TCAGTTATTGGATAGCCCACTCAATGTTTTTAGCCCTGGGGCACGGAGGTTATCTACCTCCTGTTGTGGCGGCATGGGGAGCCAACCTCATTTTTGGGCCTGTGGCGGCTATGTTAATGTTGAAATCGTGTGATTAGCAAAGGGTTTGTCCTGAGAGATTAACAGGTGTGGTTATTCGCTGGTCCGACACTTACCCCCCCGGGGCGTCCAGATAGCCCTGCGTCCCAAGGCTCCAGCAGGACAACTCAAGGCCGGAACAGCCCCCTGTAGTGTCTCAGTAAAACCCTTTGCCTCTCGCAAAACGAACTAGACATCCGTTTTGCAAGCGAAAAATCGTGCCCCCTTTTATCTATGAAATTCCTGTATGTTAAAGTCACTTGGTTGAATAAGATACTGCCTTTTAATCCTCTTAAGAAAACATCACTTAAGTTGGCTTAGCCCCCCTCATTCAAACCAAATTCGAATATCAAGTAACTTTTTTAGATTACGCTATCGAGCAGCGCCTTAGTGTAATGTTGCTCACAATTTCTATTTACCACGTTTACCAAAAAAATCAAGTCCTTTATTAACGCATTAATGGTTCCCTGCTAAACCATGAGAAGGAACACTTTCGGTGAGATTTCTCTAACTATTTGAAAATATATATTTATCTAAAAATGCGAGATCAGGGCTGTGTTTCTTGCTGTTAAATGGTTTCACAAAAATTTTTTGAGAGGAGCGCGCATGTCCCTCGATGAGCGCGCTGATTTGTTTATTCGCCTCGACCACAGATGCTAGTTGCGCCTCTTACCGCGCTGCTCATTCCAGGAGGAAAATCCGCGCAAATTTTGATTTGTTCCCAATTTTCACGAAACCATTCGATGTTTTGCTTAAGCCCCTCATCGAACTCCACCAAGGGCCTATAGTCAGCCAATTTTTGGGCCTTATCGATTGAAGCGAGTAGTCGCGGTTTCGTATCCCACTTTCTTCGTTCCTTGAGATCTATCTGTGTTTTGTTGCCTGTGGCGTCATTAACCATTTTGACGAGATCGATTATTCGAATCTCCTTGCCTGCGCCAAGATTAAAATTTTCACCTACAGCTTCAGTGTAATATCCTGCCTTGATCAGCCCCTGAACCAGATCCAGGACATAAGTGAAATCTCTGGTTTCTTCCCCTGTGCCGGTGATAGGTAAGGCTCTACCCTGCATAGCCCAGTAGATGAAGTTTGGAATGACATTGCGGTACTGACCCGGAACCTCCCCCGGACCATAGGAATTGAAAAACCTGCAGTTGATGATTGGTAGTTCGTAATGATGATGGTAAAAATTGCAATACATTTCACCCGTCATCTTGTTGATCTGATAAGGTGTGGTCAGGTGCATTGAGATAAATTCTTCCTTCAATGGCAACTCGGGATAAGATCCATAGATTGCGCAACCACTCGAAGCGTAAACGAACTTGTCTACCTTGGAAATTCGGGAATACTCCAGCAGCCTGATTTGGCCTAACACGTCAACTTCTGCTGAGGTTTCCGGAAAGTCTATGGAATTCTGATTGGCAAAAAACGCAGCCAAGTGAAAAACCATACTCGGGTCTTCCCTGAAAACCCTTTTAAGATCAATGTCACTTCGCACATCTCCAAGAACGAACATGATGTTGGACAAAGGAGTCACATTCCACGGGTTGCGAGTCTTAATGGCGGAAAGATTGTCCAGAAGCACGATTCTACCGGATTGTCCCACCAAAACGGACAAAGCTATAATCAGATTGCTGCCTATTGCCCCTGCTCCACCAGTTACCAGGATAGATCGCCCTCTATAGTAATCTGTTATGTCCCGATCGAGAGCCACTTTTTCGAGATAACTAGTTACTAATTCTATTCTTTTTTCGTAGGAGTTCAAAAGTCGCCTCCAAAACTTTCAGTATCAGCAAGATCTCCTGTCATAAGAACATCGACAATGCGCCTGGCCGCCTTACCGTCACCATACGGATTAATTGCCCGACTCATTTCATGGTAAGCAGTTTCGTCATACAGGAGATTTTCCGTCTCACGTATAATATTCTCGGCAAAAGGTCCAACGAGTTTTGCGGTTCCCGCTTTCACACCTTCTGGACGCTCTGTTTCAGTCCGCATGACAAGAACGGGCTTGCCTAAAGAAGGGGCCTCCTCCTGAATCCCACCCGAATCAGTCAGCGCCAGATATGATGCTTTCATCAGGTGCGCCAGAACATCGTAAGTCAAAGGCTCCGTTAATATCACACGGTCCAATCCGCCCAGGATTCTGTGAACAGGCTCATAAACGTTTGGATTCAAATGGACTGGATACAATATCACCACGTCGACGTTTCTAACCGCCAATGCTTTTAGGGCCTCACATATGCTCTCAAGCCGAGGGCCAAAATTCTCTCTTCTGTGGGCGGTGACCAAAATCAGCTTCCGTCGGGAACTGGATTTATCAATTTCCAGTTGTTCCAACAGGTCTTTAGCAATTTTGGCAATAGGTTTATCGACAATCAACTTCAATGCGTCTATGACTGAGTTGCCCGTCAAGAAGATTTTTTCGCTTGGGACACCTTCCTTTTGTAATGCATTCACTGCAGCTTTTGTCGGCGCAAAATGCAGTTCACTTACTGTTGTGGCTACAAGCCTGTTCATTTCTTCAGGAAACGGCGACCGCAGATCACCTGACCGAAGCCCTGCCTCAACATGAGCAACCGGGATTTGTCTATAAAAGGCCGCCATAGCAGTAGCCATTACAGTTGTGGTGTCCCCTTGGATGACCACTGTGTCAGGCTTTTGGTTAGAAAGTGTCTCGTCCATCCTCACCAACACTCGGGCGGTGAGTTCTGCAAGAGTCTGGTTGGACTGCATCAGGTCCAGATCAATATCCGGTTTGAGATCGAAAAGTCCAAGAACCTGATCTAACATCTGCCGATGCTGGGCTGTAACACAGATTGTGGTTTTGACCTCTGGTTGTTTCTGAAGCTCCAGAGCTACTGGCGCTAATTTAATCGCTTCAGGCCTGGTCCCAAAGACAAGCATTATATTTTTCATTGCATTAAAGCTTTTTCCAATTCATTTACACACGATTCCTTGGAAAAATTTGAAACCGCATAATGGTATCCGTTCAGGCCTAACTCGTCCAGATGCTCCCTTTGTTCATATATTTTCTGAACCAATCGCACCAACTCGGCAGGGTCGGATGAAATAGCTGAGTAACCACAATTTGCATCCTTAATAATTTGATGCCCATCGCTTTGTTCATTTAAAAAAGCCAGGACAGCAACCCCTGAAGCCATGTAACTCAATATTTTGCCTGGAACAACGGGCGTCCTATTTTTAGAGCTAAGGCAGACCAGCCCTACATCGATTTCGCTCAAGGTTCGCTCGTAGTCCTCCTTAGAAATAAAGGGATGAAATATTACATTTTTGAGTCCATAGTTAGATGCTAACTCCATCAAGCGATTTTTTTCGGTTCCATCTCCAACAAATAGAAATACTATTTCGCTATGCGTAACGAGTTGTAGAGCCGCTTCTATTACCATGTCCAAACCTTGGGACGGACCTAAGACACCCCCGAAGAAAATCACAAATTTTCCCGCCAATCCCAACTTTCGCCGAAACGGTCCGTCATGCTCTGGAATCTCATAATCCTTGACATTGATCCAGTTATGGAGGGTTATCAATTTGGAATCCGAAACCTTACCATTCTTCAACAAAAAGTCCCTGTTGCCTTCTGAATGAACTGTGACCACGTCCGCATTGTCATAAGCGGCCTTTTCAAGTCTTTCAAAAAATCCGATAATTAATGGATTTGTCA
>JBFXII010000345.1:0-3828 GCA_050176095.1 Desulfomonilaceae bacterium | reverse complement strand
CCCAGAGTATCTGGAGTTCCGGACCTAATTTATTAATCATGGTTTTGTAGATCTCCATCACCTTCTTTGATCCAGGTCCCGAGCCAATTGCGTTCGAAATTACTTCCATCAACGGCGCCATCCTCCAAAACAAGCCAGACTTGGGCCCAACCGCTGCTATTGGTCTGTCGGATAGTGCTATAACTCTATTCAGCACACCTATTGTCAAATGTTGTCCGCAAACGGGACATATTTTGTCATGGTTGTGAATTTTTGATCTGGGATCAATTCTCACGCCACATCGTCTGTGCCCATCCCAATGATATTTCCCCTCTTCCGGAAAAAACTCTATAGTTCCCCAAAACCTGTCGACGTTTTCATCAAACCTGTCTGACGCCATGAGGGTTGCTCTGGGGGTGTCTAAATCTTTGGTTTGCCCATACCCTGGACCCCCTCTTTTCAAGGACTCCATTATAGATCGATAGCTAGGCGTTCCAGAAAATATATTTACTTCTCTACCGAGTTTCGATGGCGAGTGAGTGTCAGAATTCGATACAAGAGTGTATTCATCCAAGAATGAAATCCTGCGATTCATGTCAGGGTCAGACGATAGACCGGTTTCTAAGGCAAATATATATCCTGTGAGATCTTCGAAACACTCCTCGACAGAATCGAAACCGGAGTTGGAGCCAAGTAACGAAAACCAGGGCGTCCAAATATGAGCAGGAATTAAGAACGAATATGGAGATGATTCGAGAGCTATTTCTAATAAATTCTTGCAGTCTAACCCTAGTATCGGCCTGCCATCGGAGTTCAAATTCCCAACTCGTTCCAATTTGGAGCAGAACCTGATCATGCTGTTTAGATCAGGCATGAACACCAAGTTGTGGATTTTGCGAACTTTGCCATTCTTCTTATAAATTGAGCTGATTTCTACATTCAGAATAAACCGTGCAGCACGGACATCATGTTTTCCGAAAGTAAGATCTAAAGAATGAGACAATTTATTCCTAAGTCGATACAGCCCGTGTCCGTCTTCCTCAAGATCCTCAATAATCTGATTTCTCCAGAGTGGATGCGTAAAGTCACCGGTTGCTAAAACGTCTAATCCCTTAACAGAAGCCCAGTAGGCCAGGTGTTTCAGATCATTATCCTTAGAAGTGGCTCTGGAGAATTTTGAATGAACATGTAAGTCTGCGAAATAGATCACTTGTTTGTATTACCGCTATTTCTTGCTGGATATGGAAAACATTGGTTACTAACCATGTCAGAAATGTCCTCCCAATGTCAATGTGTCAAATTGTCTTGACATTTTGGGACCAAGACCATAACAATAGGCTTTGATTTGTCGGGATTGACAAATACCTGTTTTAGTTACGTCCCAAGGCTGTATATGTTTATTTGGCGGTCCAGGGTCATGGAACGTCATATTGAGCCAGACCTATTAATCATCAAAGACACGTTTGGTTAAGTGGTGACGTTCAATATAGATGGGCCTCGATGAAGTTTATAAGTTGGATGTGGCAATCTTGAAAAATCCCAAAAATATGCAAATTCATCATGGAGTTGATTATGAACAAATCTGACCTTGTGAAGCAATTGTCGAAAGAGACTGAGCTTCCTATGCGTAAATCAGAAGAGATTGTCGATATGGTTTTCAATACCATGTCAGAAGCTCTGGAAAGACGTGACAGGATAGAAATACGTGGTTTTGGTTCATTCGTAGTCAAAGAGTATAAAGGTTACACTGGAAGAAACCCGAAGACTGGGGAGCAAATCACTGTCAAGTCAAAACGCCTCCCGTTTTTTAAGGCAGGCAAGGAATTGAAGGAAAACATAAACAAGTGATCGTGCAGAACAGGTTTTGATTTTCCATGACATGTCATTCGACAGGTCTTTAGTTCATTTCATAGCTACTTATTGAGAAATTTTTTCAGTTCGATTATTGTGTGGCGCCATGAAAAACTGGACATTATGCGCTAAAGATCGTGGAGCCCTATTTCCAAAATTTTCAATAACACTCCTTACATTATTACTTGGTTTAAGCATGTTATGGCCTGGAAACGTGATTGGAAGACCAACGCTAGTTTCCAGGCCATATTATGATTTGCCTCCTCAAATCAAGAAGTCCGGTGTTTTTTTCTCAGGATCTCGCGTTCCCTTGGAAAGACAAGATGTAGCCGAAAGAATTGAGGATCAGATCAATTATTATCTTTTAGATCGGCGCGCCAGCCTAATTGATGTTTTGGAAAGATTATCCGTACAAGGCCCTGTTATCGGAGCTGCGCTGACCGAGGAAAAACTCCCTGCCGATCTTATTTACGTGGCCGCCGCTGTGAGTGACCTTTTGCCTACTGCCAAAACCAAATCCGGAGGATATGGTTGGTGGAGCTTGGGCTCGTTAAAGCCAAATAATACATGGTCATCGACCAAGGAGTGGGATGATCGAAGAGATCCGGTTATTTCGACTAAACTTGCATCCAGTTTGTTTAACCAGATCAGAAGCAAAAATTCGAAATTCGATTGGCTATTTTCAATTGCGTCTTTTGTAGATGGAACGGATAAAATTGAATTAATGGCAAAAAAGAGTCCTGGATTTACCTATTGGGATGTTGTAGCTCCATCATTTTCCGAGACCTTGATTCCAAGAGTCGTAGCGCTAAAAATTATCAATGAAAATCGAAAGTATTTTGAAATAGATGTCCCATCCACGCCGCCATTGGAGTTCGATTTAGTGGACAACCTCAAGTTGAACAAGGACTTGCCGATTCGATCGCTTTCCCAATGGTTGGGAGTTACGCCTAGAAGGGCCTGGGAGCTAAATCCGGGGATTGATCCGACTTTTGGAGCCTTTCCCAAATCTGACAAGCGCAACCCAAACGCTACGTTTCTTAGAGTTCCCAAAGGATCAGGACAAAAGGCCAAAGCTTTGATCAGTTCTGAGGGTTACATGTGAGAATAAGGTTGACCTGGAGGGATAAAAATGTAGGTTCCAGCAACTACCGTAAAGATTGCCGACATGGCTCAGACCAGTCTCTTTACAACATTAAGGTTTCAATGTCTCGAGTCTCGAACAAGATCGCCAAATGAAAAAGTTTTTAGAAAAATATTTAAAAGTATACCCGCATGAATTCAAAAAATTCCTGTGGATAGCAGGCATCTTTTTTGTTTCTTCCCTGGGCTTGGCCTTTTTCAGAAATTACGTTGATGCTGCTTTTCTAAAGAGATATGGCCCTGAGTTCATTCCGTACATGCTTGTAATAAACGCTTTGTTGACCTTTGCGGTCTTTGGGGTCGCCAATCGCCTCGGTAAGAAATTTCTGGATTATTCCATATTGTCAGGATTCATGCTTTTTTACGGGGGAGCGAGTATTGGGCTGTTCTTTATGATTAAAGAGGACATGTCCATCGCTTACCCTATTCTATATCAACTCCTCTATCTGCTTGACTCAATAATGCTCGTTTACCTCTGGAATGTCGCTGGGGATTTGTTCGACGCGAGACAGGGTAAAAGAATTTTCCCATTCATAACAGCATTTCAGGTTCTAGCCACAACGATTGGCAGTTTTGGCACCAAGCCCTTCACAATGTTTTTCGGGGAGGACCAAACTCTCATTCTGTTTGCCGCAACATCGACCGCTGTGGGCATCTACACACTTATGTCAGGTTCAGGCTATTTTGGTCCAAAGAAAGAAGCAAAATCCTCCGCCAAAGGCAACACGATAAGAATCACAGAGGTTCCGGGGTTAATCGCAAAATATCCCATAATCCGATACCTGATTGTTATAGGGCTAACCCCCAATATTTTGTTGCCTATTTTTTTCTATCAGTTCAGTGAAATAGCCAATG
>JBFXII010000344.1:0-3840 GCA_050176095.1 Desulfomonilaceae bacterium | reverse complement strand
TGCTTCAACCCATTGAATAGCTGCATCAGAATTGATTTTTGGCAAAATAGTTGGAGAAGCTTGCAGATCTTTTATTCGGCTGGCTACAGAGTTTTCCACTCGAGCCATGTGGGCCAAATAAGCGCGTTCATCTTCCACAATTAGGTCATGGCTCAACAAGAGCCCCTTAAAGGCATTTTCGAGGGTTTCGCTGTCGACTCCCAATAACAACCGAGCTTTCTCTATTAATTGTGATTTAGGCAGATACGAGTGGCCCTCGGAGAGGGACGAATCGAGAGTGTGGATAATGCCGGCTTTTGCCCTTAAAGGGGATTTTAGATCAATTCCCAAACTTGCCGCTATTTTGTCGGCAGATTTAAAACCTATCCCTCGGATGTCTGTCGCTAGCACGTAGGGATTTCTTCGAACAACTTTTATTGATTGATTTTGATATTTCTTGAATATTCTGTACGCGTATGTCGACGAAACTCCGTGGGTCTGCAAGAACAACATAACGTCTCTGATTTCTCGTTGCCTTTGAAAAGCTTGAGATATCAGTTCCGACCGGCTTTTTCCTATTCCTGAAACTGTTCGGAGTCTATCGGGGTCTTTCTCTATTACGTCAAGGGTGTGCGTTCCAAATTTCGCAGTGATCCTTTGAGCCATTTTGGGACCAATGCCCTTTATTAAATTTGAGGAAAGATATTTTTCGATTCCCCTGACTGTTGATGGCGATTTTATCTCTGCATGGGTGAATCTAAACTGCTCTCCATAGCTTTTTGAAAATTCCCAATAGCCCTTCAACATTAGGGTTTCCCCAGGATGTGGCTGAGCTAACCTACCTACGATAGTTACTGGGTCAGATCGACCTATCAAAGATAAAGCGCCCACAACGAAGTCGTGTTCGGAGTGACAAAAAATTAATTTCTCTAAGACGCCTTCGATTGTTTCGAGGCGATTGGAAATCTCACTCATAGCTCCACTTTTTGATTTCTATTAGATTTTTCCCATTCAATTCACACCTACATATCATGCTATCCATAATTCAATAACAAATTTTGTTCCTGAAGGAATGCCAAAGGTTGGGAAAAAAAAGGGGACTGAAAGTCCCCAAAGGATTGGAAGGATTATTATGATTTTTTGATTAGTTCGCTATTAAGTTTCTTGCTTAAACAATTTCCAAGTTACATCTGCAATGAAGTCAAGACCTCGATCAGTCCTACAAACCGAATCCGAGACCACCGCCAAGACCACCGAGAATTCCGGAACACAACTCTAGACATGGCAGGCCACCCAGAAGTCCTCCACCTAAAACTCCACCTGCGTATGGAGCAGGCCCACAACCAACCGGCGCCACAGGGCCACAAGCAGGGGGGGCCACAGGCGCACAATTAGGAGCCATAGGAACCGGACCATAAGGCCTCGGGGCGGGAGCGCCATAAGCTGGTACACCGTATGGAGCAGCAGTATTTCCTCCCAACAAACTACCAACCACCAAAAATGGTAAAGCCACTACTCCACCACAGATTCCAGGGAAAGGAGCATCCCCCCAATATGCCGGGTTCGGCCCTACACCAGGGCCACATGGCTGAGGAGCACAAGGAATTGGGGCAGCTGGAGCAACTACCTTACCCCCCGCCAATGCTAGTGACGCCATCATGAGCGTCGTTAAACAAAGTGAGAAAATCAGAATTCTCTTGACCATCATACCCTCCTTTATTGGGACAGGTCTATACACATCAAAAGTGTGTAAGCTGAGGAAATGCGTTAAGACATAACCCCCGAGTCAACCCTGGCGCAGGGACGTATCATGCAAATATATACCTGTCAAGAAAATTATTAATGTTACTAGGTTATATTTTACTTAAAAAGTATGATCTTATAAAAAGCCCTATTTAAGTTACCATATATTTGCTTAATTATCGAAACTACTATTGTTTATTTTTAACTCAGCAAAACAAAGATGCTCCGGTTTTGGCCTTCGCTGTTTACAACAGATTCATCTCAATCCCAACTATTTTAGACCACTTTTGGATGCATTTTTAGGTAATAGACAATGCGTTAACTTTTCCTGTTTTGAACTTAAATTTGAAGAATCAAGTTTTTTATTTTGGTCCTGATTAACTATAAACCTTTGCTGGACAGTGATATAATCATCTTGAGGAAACGCTGTTTTAAGATAGTGTTGACTAGATGTTCAGAATTAGAGGTTGGTAGAGTG
Source organism: Desulfomonilaceae bacterium (assembly GCA_050176095.1). Lineage (GTDB taxonomy): Bacteria > Desulfobacterota > Desulfomonilia > Desulfomonilales > Desulfomonilaceae > CAITZA01. The sequence continues at coordinate 1,640 of JBFXII010000344.1, read as the reverse complement.
TCATTTTTTAGAGTTATTGTAGCTTCATGTATTTTAGTGTTTTCTGGTTCCACCCTATCCCACGCATCGGGTGGAATAACTCCTGAGCAAATTTTTCAGGCCAATTTGGACTGGAAAACTGTTATCGGTAGCTGGGAAAGGCTTCCAGAGGAAAATCCTTTGGCTGAAAAACCCAATAATTCTAAGGAACCTGTTTTCCGAACTCTAATGACCCTTCGGAAAGACGGCACATTCAGAATGTTTAGCAAAACTTATCCGGTCGGAGTTGATGGGGTTTGGTCTTATGACGATCACAAAATTTTTTTGACACTGCCTGACAAATCCAGGATAGACATGTATGTTTATGGCGTTAAGGGTGATTTCATGATCACCAGAACACCAGAAAGAAATGGATTAGATCAATTGTGGTCTCGAGTCAAATAAGCGGCACATCCAATTCCTGAGATTCAGTTTATTGAAGGTTTTTTTGGGCCTTGACCCTTATTTTTTGAATTGATGGTAATACGAGACATTTATTATCATTAGATCAGCGCCTTATCTTAAATACCTAATCCATCGTCATGACAGGGTCTAATGTCAGAGCGCGTTACAAAACTTCGTTGACATTCATTTGTATCTTGGATATACTTAGCGCAGAGAATCAGATTTATAGTGTTGTTGAGATAGTATAATATTTACAGTTAATTGAATTCAGCCCTTTAAGTGACCTCTTAATGGGTGTCTGGGTATGGGAATAGCGTGAGCGCTTTATTCAAAAGTGCAAAGGATTACGATTTTTCCTACGCGTGGGGATTTCTCCAGCTCAAGGCGTTGCTTCGCGTTGTGGGGTTCATACCACTAGTGCTATTTGTTGTTGTCTTTTCCTCGGTACGAGTAAACGCTAATACAGCATCCCCATCAGGTGGGGAACCTTTCGGATATTTTGATTTTCCCACATGTGTCCGATACGCTTTTGTTCATTCCGAGTCTTTAGTATCTAATAAGTTGGATATACAGGTGGCATCCGTGGATCTTAAGGATGCGCAGGCCGAGTTGCTGCCAACGTTTCAGTTGATCACTCGTTATTATTTCATCAGGACAGACGACGTCAATAATCCAAATCCGTCCAAATTTAATGTCCAGTTCGCAATGACGAACTGGAATCCTTATGAAGCATTAATAAAAATTAGGGCCAGATCTATTTTCGTTGATATAGCCAAGTTAGCTCATTTTGATAAAATCTCTGACAATGTCGCCAACATGGCGAAGCTCTTTTATGCCATCAATAATCTTCAGTCAAACATAAAGGGTCAGAAGCAAATCCTTGCAATTTACAACAATAAGGTAAACTTCGGCAAAAGCAAATTTGAGCAAGGAAATCTTGATTCTTTTACCCTACAATCATGGACCAACTCCCTCAGAGCTCAGCAACTGAAAATTAAGAGCCTTGAAAGAGAATTGGAACAGAAGCTTTCCATGTTAAAGACGTTAATGGGTTATCATCCTGATTATTATCTTCCTTTGGACACTCGGGATGCCGCGAACCAGATTTTGAATGGATTTAACGGTAAGTGGCTGACGTTTGCCGACATTCAGGGTAGGAACATAAAACTGAAAATGGCCGCCAAGAAAGAGCAGGCTCAATCGGTGATGGTTACTGG
>JBFXII010000343.1:0-3842 GCA_050176095.1 Desulfomonilaceae bacterium | reverse complement strand
TAGTGTAGATCAAAATCCATGTATGGGCCTTCAACGGTGACATCGGTAAATAGTCTTTTCCTAGTTCCATCCAGTCTCCACTGCTTGTATCCGAGTCGGAATCCTGCATCGACATTTCTGCTGACAGGAGGCGCAATTCCGGCTGACGCGTCCCAAGTTGACAGCCCAAGACCATCAAAGCTCATCCATGTAAAACGTCCCTCTAAATATGGCTTGAACCAAGAGAAGTAACCAGTGTTCGTAGGCTCATACCTTATATGAGCGCCGATTGCCGGCTGCAGGATCGTTTGAGAAAAATCCATGGCCGTCCCGCCATCTTTAACTACTCGTTGACTCCATTTGATAACGTGCATGTCAGCATTTGGCCCGAATACCAGGTCTCGACCGAAAGACACGTCATAGTCTGCTCCAACAGTGAACGTTGTGATCCCAAGGTCTGACTGGATCGCGTCACCGCTTTTCAAGGCAAGACCAGAAAAGTTAGCGTCAATAGGTATATGACCAGGACCAGACCATGACCACGGAGCGTACTCGATCCGTACTGCGACCTTGTCCCACAGCCTCAGATAAGAATAGAAATCCCACAGTGTCTTGTCATCAGGTAGACGCAAATGGCCATGCAAGCTCAGTAATGAACCCTCGCCACCACGGCTGGAAACCTTAGATGCGCCAATTAAAGAGGTGAAAAAAGGTTTCATTCCGATCGCAAAACTGTATCCCCGCTTCGGGCAGAATATTTCGCCCCTGGACTGACCTGCAGCTACATCCCAACTGACTCCACCACCACTGGCCATGTCCATGCCAGCCACCCCGGAACGCGGGGGAATCGAATCAGATACATTTACCTTCACCGGATACTTGAAAGGCTTATCCAAAGCGCTAGCTAGGCCTGCTGTCCCAAAGAGGACAACCAGTATTATGATCAACCTTGGAATCCTCATCGCGCCCCTTGATACCATAAGCATACCTCCAATCGGTGATCATTCGGAACTTTTAAACCCTTTGTCACTCAAAATCCTATTAATTTTAGAGAGCTAGGTCTGTCCCCACAATCCACCGGATTTTCCGCGTTGATCTGAAGATCCAACATCTCGAATCTTCAAACTATGCTAATGATGCCTATCCCAAACTGAAGACAAAGTCAAGAAAAATGTATTTAAAATATAATTTATTCTAATATTTTAGAGCGTAAACTTAATGTAAGACTTTATTTCTATGGCTCTGTGTTACTTTTTGATGATCTTTTAAAGATATCCTGTTTGCTACTTGGGATATCTAAAATTGTTGAACGTGATCTTTCATGTAAAATCTTGAAAAAAGATTTTAATTTTATCAGAGAATACTTGTTTTAAGAGGAACATTTTTTGACCTGACGCAATACAACACCTAATTGCCATGAACTGGGTCAAAAGGGTAGGTGAACTTCCATCAGATGCGCAAGACGTAGTCATAGAGACATCCGAGTTACTGAGAATGCTTTAAACTTACAAACCTGGCAAGGTCAGTCTAATCTTCGTGCAACTGTTCTTGTTCGAGTTCAATGGCTTCAACTACAAGTTCTATTACAGATTTGATCTCGATGGGCATTTCATATCTGGATTGGAGATCATTTAACTGAGCAAGGCAGTTTTGGCATGAGGTCGCGACGACATCAGCTCCAGTTCGCAGGATTTGATCTCTTTTGTAGATAGCGTGCTCGAGTCTTTTGGTCCCCATATCGCTATTCTGTCCGACACTGCCACCGCCTCCACAGCAAACAGAATGTTTGCGATTGGGCCACATTTCGATAAAACTGGACGAAATATGTTTTAGAATTTCTCGTGGGCCTTCGAAAACTCCAACTTTTCTGCCAACGTTGCAAGGATCGTGATAGGTAATCTTCTTATCTAATATGCCTTCGGAAAGCTTTATTATTCCTTGTTTCCAGTAGCGGTGGGCAAGCTCAACGATAGATAAGACCTCGAAATCGAATTTTTCATTTAGCCATTTCTCAGCATCTTTCCTCAATATCTTGAAGCCATGGCCACATTCTGTGCTTAGCAGTATCTTTGCTCCCAGATTTTTTGTTTCATCAACCATTCTACGAATTAGTTCTTCGGCGTCTTGTTGATCCCCCATGTAATAGGGCCAGTTTGTAATATCGAATACCTTGGAAGACATGGTCCAGTTAGCCCCAGTGTAGGCGAAAAACTTCGCATAGGTCTGAAACATATTTGGATTTGAAGTATATTCCCTGGGGTTTGGAACGTAGAAAATTTCAGAGTCCGCTACGTCAAAGGGTATTTCCAAGGCCCCTTCCGGAAGCTCTATGTCCTCGTCTTCAAGCTCTTCAGCGAGCCACTGGATCGTATCCACAAACTCCTCACCATCCATTCCCACGTTGTTTCCAAATTCCTTGCCCTTCTCAATTCCCTCTTTGATACGAGCAGGGGCCTTGTCCTGGGTCCATGCTATCCCTCTTACCTCTCGGATAATGGTGTCCATCTTTAGGTTCTTGGGACAGTCTGTAGTGCATCGACCACAAAGAGTGCATGCCCAAATGAACTCGGAATCCGCCATTTCTTGAGCCTTACCAAGCGCGACCTTACGGATTAGCCGTCGAGGATTTATGTCAGGATACGCCGAATGTAAGAAGCATCGGGAAATGCATTGTCCGCACAACATGCAGTCTTCTATATTTATGGGGTTGATCTTTTCCGAACTCGATTCCATTTTTTCGTTATCAATTTTGGTGTTACTCATAAGTATTCTCCGAACGGGAATTGTCTTTTCGCTGCAGATTTTCTCAGTCTAGCGTTAAGCTCGAAATTCTTGTTATCTTGATGAATCTTTGCTGGTCTGTGGGTCGGTTTCCAGTTCATCTACAAATTGCCTAATGATTTTTTCCGTCTTCAAGATTTCATTTGGCGCAATAGTCTTGTACTGAAGTCTTACCTGCATGTCCATCGGGAGTAGAAAATTTGTCACTACAGTCTGAACGCGATCACAGGCCCAATCGGTACCGTTATTTGACGCGCAATTCCCATGGTGGCAACCAATGACGAGTAGTCCCTTCACGCCAATCGACAGGGTCTCCAGGATCACGCTCTCTGAGACTCGTCCAGCGCAGGGGACGGAGAAGAAGACGACATCTGGTGGAAGGCTGATATGTGAAGCAGCTCGACCAGCGGATCTAGAGCAGCCATACACAACAATTCTGTCGGGTTGATTCTTGATATCCTCAATAAAGCTTGAAAAAGCCATTTGGGGAAAATGTGTCAGATCTATAGCTGTCCTGGGACACTCTGAGACGCAAATTCCGCATTCCAAGCATGCCGTTCCAATTGAATTGAGTTGTGACCGAGAGGGGGACGCAGTCGGCCAAATGGCCATGTGAGGACAGATACGGTAGCAAGTCAGGCAGCGGACGCACTCTTCGGATATCGAAAGAAGATTCTCGCGAGACTTAGTACTGGTAAAAAGGGCATAGGCTCTAGCGGATGCCGCAGCTGCCTTAGCCTGCGAAATGATTTGGAACAAGTCGGAATTTCCCGCAAGGTTTCCTATGGTATAAACACCAGAGCTAAATGACTTGAACGTGTTAGAGTGGATTGATTCAGAGATCAGAAAGCCACCCGGATCCAGGTCAGCTCCAAGGAAATGACTAATTTGATGAGGAATTGTTTTCTGATCGGGCCCTGTAACCAGAAATAAGCGATCACAAACGATTTGTATGTCTGAACCCTTTTCAATGTTGTCCTGAATACTTGTGGAAATTTTTCTGTTTCCACCCTCTGATGGAAAAGAATCTTGGATCTTCGGATTACTCTGGCCTAGACGATAAAACTTTACACCAGCCGATT
>JBFXII010000342.1:0-3862 GCA_050176095.1 Desulfomonilaceae bacterium | reverse complement strand
TTTCACATAAAATCAGCTCCGCCATTGTTTTTTTATCAAATCGACGAATAATTTCGGGAACTAAAAGATCAGTATACTTGTTCTAAAGATTAATACTTAATGAAACTAAAAGGCTCATCGATAAAAAAATGTTAGGCGGCTTATCATAGCTTGATAACGGATATATTTAGTGTTAGAAGCTTATTTTTAGTGGCGGACGCTATTCAGGCGTCAATTTTTTTGTTTGGCGCGTCGGCCATTTTTGTTATTGTAAAAGGCTTGTGTCTACCAAAGAGGCTCTATTGAGTTCCTTTGTATATTTTAATCAAAGTGGCAGGTGTGACAAAGATCAAAAATGGATTTCATAAAACCTTTATTGGCTTTCGCTTCAGAACACAGGAAATCAAAGGGACGTCCATTTGTCACCTTGAGCTATGCTCAGAGTCTAGACGGCTGTATTTCGGCCAGACCAGGTGAACCCCTGGCCTTGAGCGGGAGAAAATCCCTGAAGCTCACTCACCAACTCAGAGCATCCCACGATGCGATATTGGTTGGCATTGGGACCGTGTTTTCGGATGATCCGAGACTTACGGTTCGCCTTGTCAACGGCTCCAATCCAAGGCCTGTTGTGGTTGATAGTAAGCTGAGATTGCCACTGGACTGTAATATACTGAAAGAGTCATCACGGGCTCCGATCATCGTCACCAGCAAACAGGCTGATAGCAAACGTGTACGCGCATTGGAAGAACTCGGCGCGCTCGTTTTGCGAATCCAGTCTAACGAACGAGGACAAATCAATCTTTCGGATATGCTGGACAAACTTGGCGAACTCGAAATCAACAGTTTGATGGTTGAAGGCGGCGCCCGTATAATTACCAGCTTCCTGATGGAGCGGCTCACCGATTTCATTGTGCTAACGGTTGCTCCAGTGCTGGTGGGTGGGTTAAGAGCTGTCAGTGAACTGGGTGATGTCGAGCCCGAGAAGTTCCTTCGGTTGGTAAATCCTGGTCACAGATGGTTAGGCAAGGATCTGATTCTCTGGGGGAGCCTGACGGAAAATAGAGCTACTGTTTCAGTGCTTTCTGAAGCTGTCGGAGCCGCCCGCGGCTAACTCGTCCTGACGGAGTTTACTAATGAATGTCCGATGTGTCGAGTTTGCTGCTCCTTACGATGTTCGAGTCTCACAAGGTAACCTGAACTGGCCTCAACCAGGAAAAGCATTAGTAAAAACACTAGTATCAGCTATCAGTTCCGGAACTGAGCTTCTCGCCTACAGGGGACAGTGGCCCAAGGGTTGCGTTGTTGATTCAACCATTTCGTCCCTGTCCGAAGATTTCAGTTACCCCCTAAAATATGGTTATTCCTCTGTTGGTCAAGTGATCGACGTAGGAACAGGCGTCGACAAATCCCTCATTGGCAAGAGAGTCTTCAGCTTCAACCCGCATGAAAGCCATTTTGTCTGCAATCCGAACGAAATCATCCAAATCCCTGAAGACATCGACCATGATGACGCCGCGATCCTTCCCAACATGGAGACAGCCGTTAATTTCGTTATGGACGGTCATCCCGTCATTGGCGAGCGTGTCTGTGTATTCGGGTTAGGTATTGTCGGTCTTCTGACTACTGCTGTTCTGAGTCGCACAGGGCTGGAGAATCTGGTGGTTTTCGATAGAATGGAATTAAGGCGCAACAGAGCTTTGGAACTTGGAGCCGACTTCGCTCTTGATCCTACCGATGCTTTTGACATCTCAGAAAATCACTCCAGGCTTGGAATAAATTCCTACAATGCATGGGCGGACCTCTGTTATGAATTAACGGGATCACCTCAAGCATTGAATGATGCGATCAATGCTACTGGATTTGCCGGACGAATTGTAATAGGATCGTGGTACGGATCAAAAAAGTCTGACATCAACCTGGGAGGCTATTTTCACAGGAGCCGGATAAGGATGATAAGCAGTCAGGTTAGTTCCATAGCGCCCGAATTCATGGGGCGTTGGACGAAAGACCGGCGCATGAACCTGGCACTGAGTTTTTTGCGAAAGATCAGACCATCAAATTTGATAACGCACAGATTTCATGTAGAAGATGCGCCTGAGGCCTACGAATTGATTGATAAAAGACCTGGTGAAGTCATACAGGTGATTTTAACATACGAGGATTAGTCATGCCGAACTCGCAAACAGCTCCAACATTCTGTGTAGCAGTCAAACGTGATTTTGTGGCACGCCATTTCCTTTTTGGAGGCGACTGGGGTAGTGAAAACCAGCTTCACTCTCACCATTATCAGGTAGAAGTTTGTCTCGAAGGGCCTGAACTGGATCAACACGGTTATCTTGTGGATATAGTGGACATAGAAAACTGCATAAATGGCTTGGTCGGTCATTATCGTGATAAGGATCTCAATGATCTTCCCGAGTTCAAAGGACTAAATCCCAGCATCGAAAGGCTGTCCAGTTTCTTTTTGGATGCTTTCTGGAAACATCTTTCATCCTCAAATGTTCAGGCAATCACCGTTAAGCTTTGGGAAAATGAAATCGCCTGGGCTTCCTGCAGAAGTGAGAAAGCTTGAAGATTGGTTTAGTCATTTATGGAAGCCTTGAAACTCTGACCGGTGGTTTCCTTTACGACAAGAAACTTGTCTCTCATTTCCGATCAAAAGGACATGAGGTAAAAGTCTTCTCATTGCCTTGGAGGAACTATCCAAGTCATCTACTGGACAATTTCAGAAAAGATTTTGTCTCTTCGATTCACTCCGCCAAACTGGATATTTTGATTGAAGATGAACTTAACCATCCCTCCCTTTTTCGTATGAACCAGAAGATAAAGGAAAAGACGAATCGGCCCATCATAACTATCGTGCATCATCTTCGCTGTAGCGAACTTCGCTCAACATTCATGAACAATATTTACAGGCACGTTGAAAGCGCCTATCTGTCAATGACAGATGGCATGATTTTCAACAGTAATACCACCCGTAAGGTTGTTCGATCTCTTGATCTACGTGCAAGGCCTGGAGTTGTAGCCCATCCCGGGCGTGACGAAATTCGAAATGGCATAGATGACGATTTCATAATAGGGCGATCCGACTCTAAAGGCCCATTGAGAGTCTTGTTTGTCGGTAGCTTGATACCCAGGAAGGAACTCCACACCCTTATTGAAGCCTTGTCAGCGCTTCCACATCAGGAATGGAAGCTGGATATTGTAGGAAGTTTCAACACTGACAAGCGCTATTCCCGGCTAATCATGAAACTCATCAGCGACAACGGAATTAAAGACTCCGTGCGGATACTCGGACCATTGGATCCGAAGGATCTATTGTCATGCTACAGGGAAAACCATGTGCTGGCTGTTCCCTCCTCCTATGAAGGGTTTGGGATTGTTTATCTTGAGGCCATGGGTTTTGGACTACCATCCATAGCTTCAAACGTAGGCGCAGCTCATGAAATCGTAACCGATCGAATGAACGGTTTTCTGGTTAACCCCGGGGATGTGGCGGCAATTAGAGATCACCTGGATTCACTTAACAGGGATAGAACAAAGTTGGCCAAAATGGGCATGGCGGCCCTCCACAGGTATAGAGTGCACCCAACCTGGGAACAAAGCGCCGGAAAGGCCCTGGAATTTGTCAGAGAAATGGTTTCATGATCATGGCGTCAGATTTTACATTTAGCTTTCCAAGATACCTCTCTTCGAAGAAAACCGTTGATGATAGAGCGCTAAATCGCGTGGTGATCGAACGCTTTAAAGAAGAATTGCAGAACATCAATGATGAATGTCCTCGCATCCTGGAAATTGGCGCCGGAATCGGCTCAATGATCGACAGGCTTGTCGACTGGGGCATTCTCAATAAAGGTCATTATGTCGCCCTGGATTCCATGGT
>JBFXII010000341.1:0-3881 GCA_050176095.1 Desulfomonilaceae bacterium | reverse complement strand
CTATGCCAAAACCAAAGATCAACTAATAGACAGGCTGAGCAAAGCACTCATGTGGCTAATTGACAGAAAAGACGAAAACACAAAAACCTGCGCCATTCCGACAGAACTTTAGAGAAGGACTATAGATACCGCATTTTTTCTCAAAAACTCTTCAACCGCGCTTTCCATATCAAAAATATTGACAAAAACGGGTTTCTTTCTAAGATTGCTAGTTATTTTAGGCAATAATAAGAGGTGTTCGATGAGAGCTTCAGCCAGAGTCGCCCTATTGCTAGTGATGTTCTCCTTGCTGCCATTCGTCAGTGGTGTTTCAACCGCTGTTGCGGATGAACTTAATGTTTTCGCGTATCGCGATGATATTCCTGAGGAAGCCAAACCAGGCGAATGGACCGTACGGATTCAATTCAACAAGCCAGTTTTTGCCACCAATCTGGTTCAGGCTCTGTCAACTCATATGGAAAATTCCGCAATTTCGACAGAACTATTTACGGTACAAGATCAAAAAACAGGCAAAGAAGCGCTTTCTGAATTTCGTCTGAAATCAAAAGACACCTCAAAAGTCATATCTCCGGTGGTAATAAGAATAAAGAAGGGGCTTTCTGATTCCTCTGGTCGTTTCAAGCTAGCGAAAGATTTCTCATACACTTTTATCCCCTCTCAAAGTGTCTCTATTTTCGAAGTCGAACCCTACTATAATTCCAAATCGGACAGAGGCGTTTCAGTGAGTCTTTCCAGCGGGATTGGAAAAAAAGATCTTGAAAAATCCATCAAGATCTCACCGTCAGTGGACAGACTGAAATTTGTCAAGGAAACAAGCCGAAAATACAAAATTTCGGGTAACTTCAAATATGGTCAAGACTACATCCTTGAATCCTTGGCTAAGCCAGTAGATTCGGGACGGGCTTTCATGGAGCCGAACAAATTTTCATTTAGTGGCCCTGGAATATCCAACAGGATCTCCAGTCAATCTAATGGGGACGTTGTCGAGCTTAAGAGTCGTCAGTTGTTTCCGGTTATGCTCTCCGGGGTTACCAGTTTGAAAGCTGAATTAACATATATTCCGGCCGTGCTGATTCCGAACGTTGACAAACTCAACTCCTCGGGAACAGGGTTGGATGAAGATGGATGGAAATGGGTAAAAAAGACCTACCAGCTTTTAAATTCCAATGGGTTGGTAAAGAAGCAATTCCTGCACGAAATTTCTCTTAGTTCAGATGCCTTTTTCTCACCTGAAACTAAAGATAAAGCCCGTCCATTTTCATTGCCTCTGACTTTTCGGGACAATCCCGATCAGGGTGGGGCCTGGCTAATGCGGTTGAGTGATCCTGACCACTCGCAAGGCGTCAGCTTCTCTCAACTTGTTCAAATTACTGATATGTCTATCAGCTACAAGTTATCAGAAGGATCGCTGGTTATATGGGTTACATCAATAAATGAGGGTATACCTATCGCAGATGTAGAAGTGCTTGTCAGGGGAAAGGGGCAATCCACTTTCTACGTCGGAAAAACAGACGAAAACGGATTGCTCACACTTACAGGAAATCAGAAAGCGCTCGATGTTTCTGACGAAGATCAAAAACGACTCGGTCAAAATGTTGAAATAAATTTGTCGGAATTGACTTGGGTTATTGCTGCAACGGACAAAGATTCCAGCGCTCTAAAACTGGACAATTGCATAATCAAACCATTTGTGTGGAATCAGCAGAACGATGTATCGCAAGGGAGTCATGATCAAACAGGGTATCTTTTTACAGAGAGGGGCATTTACAGGCCTGGTGAGACAGTTCACTTCAAATTTGTATCAAGAATTTACACTAATGATCAAATAAAATCCCCAGAAAACGAAAAAGTTAAAATTGAGATCATTAGTCCCAGGGGGGATCCGCTTTATTCCAGAGAACTATCGCTCAATAGATTTGGTTCATGCTTTGACGACTTCAAGTCTGAATCGTTCATGCCTATTGGGACGTACACCATCAATGCTATCCCGGTTAGAGAATCTGAAAAGAATCGTAAGTTTTCCCAAACATTTCTGTTACAACAATTTAAGGAACCGAGGCACCAGGTTGCTCTATCCGTCAGGACAGAAGATTCTTCCAGCTCTGAATACATAGGTTTAAAGATGACCGAAAAGGCGTTGGTAATAGATGCCAATTGCAGATACTACGCCGGGGGACCAGTTCGCAATGGACGGGTAAAATGGAAAGTTGATCTTGTCCCAGCCAATAACAAAGTCAAAGGGTACGAAGGTTTCTTTTTTGGCAATTCCAATTCCGAATCGAGATTCCTAGAATCCGGAGAGGCTAATCTGGATGCTCAGGGACACATCATGATACGGGTTCCATTGGACACAAAACTTTTAACAGGCGTTTACGGTGTAAAGGTATCGGTGACCGCATTAGATATTGATGGCGAGCCTGCGACAGATGTAGTCACATACAACCCGAGGCCGAAGTTCTTGGTAGGGCTTTCAGAGCACCCGGCTCAGGTTCAACCCGGTTACATAGGAGCTCAAAAATTCGTGGTTCTGGGACCTGATGGGAACGCTGTCTCAGATGCTCCGGTCCAAATAACATGGCTACAAAAACGTTATCTGTATGTGCAGAAAAGAGACGATCAGGGCAACATGGTTGATTCCTGGGAGGAGGGATGGATCAGAAATTTCTCCGGTTCCCAGACTGCAAGAAATGGAGAGGGCGCTTTCGATGTCGAATTGAACCAACCAGGGGATTACATGGTCAATGTATCCTATGAAAACGATAACGTGAGGTACGCTAGCCAAACCACTTATTCTGTTGGTTGGGAGGACTATGAACGGTGGATGCGAAATCAAGGTCCAGGATTGAGCAAATCTTTCGGGGACCTGGTATTATCCCTCGATAAAAAAGAATTCGAAACAGGTGAGTTGTTGCAGGCATCAGCAAACACCCTTAAGCCCGTAAGAAAAGTTCTTGCCACGATAGAAAGAGACAAAACCATAGAGGCAAAAGTTGTAGATGTCAAAGGTAAGAATATCAAGTTCGATTTTCCAATTGTAGAGAAGTATAGACCTAATGTATTTGTAGGGGCCCTCGCTCCTTCTGGTAGACAGGGTTTTCCTGCTTATTACAATCAGGCTGACACGGATATACCGTCCATATACTCAGGATATGCTAATGCAACTGTAAGGACGAGTGTCAAAAAAATCAAAGTTGAGATTGCGCCCGGAGTAAATGAGTTAAAAGCCAAGCCTGGTTCTGAGACCTCCATCAAATTATTGACTCGAGACGCTTATGGCAAGGCAGCCAAATGTGAGCTGGCCGTATGTGTGGTCAATGAAGCTGTTCTCGCATTGACAGGTTTCAGGACACCGGATCTTGCAACTCTAACTGACTTCAACCTCGCTCTTTCAGTTCTGACTGGAGATCTGAGAGTTCGTCTAATATCGCAGGATTTGCAAAAAATTTTAGGAACCAGGCCGGTAACAGGCGGTGGCGTCGGGGCAGGCCTGGTGACTCCGAGTTTGCGTAAAGACTTTCGACCGGTAGCATTCTTTAATCCATCATTACAGACTAACGAAGAAGGCGAAGCCACAATAAATTTCACTTTGCCAGATACAACAACGGCCTATAGGGTCTATGCAGTTGCAGCTGATCAAACATCCGGGTTCGCATCTGCTCAGAAGAACTTGGTCGTTTCCAAGGAATTCTTTTTGGAGCCCTCAGTTCCTAGGTTTTTATGTTTTGGGGACAAAGCTTCCTTTCCATTGGTGGTTAACAATTCAACAGATCACGAAGGTTCAGCGCAAATAGAGGCTAAGGGATCCTCGAAGCTCGAGCTTAAATTGAAGGGCGCCCTTCTAAAGATACCGGCTCGTTCCAACTCCTCTGAAATGGTATTTG
>JBFXII010000340.1:0-3887 GCA_050176095.1 Desulfomonilaceae bacterium | reverse complement strand
GTCTTCGTCTTAGGGGACCGTATTTTGCGGTCATAACCCTGTGTTTTGCGTTTGTGTCACAGCTGACAGTCAAGAACCTTGAAATCCTGGGGGGAGCAGACGGTCTGTGGCTAAAAACCATGGATGTTTCAGTTGAAGTGAATCGGACAATTTTTTACGAACTGATGTTAGCCCTTACATCTGTTACCGTATTAGTGAGTTTTTTGGTAGGCAGGTCTAAGTTCGGCGCTGGTTTAAGAGCAATAAAAGAAGATGAAGAAGTCGCTCAGACTATGGCAGTCAATGCTCCTCGCCTAAAAATAATAGCCTTTGCATTGTCTGCTTTTTTTCCCGGAGTGGCCGGGGGAATTTATGCTTGCTATCTAAGTTACATTCATCCAGATGTAGTATTTGACGTCAACATGTCGATCCTTCAGGTACTCATGGCGCTTTTTGGTGGGGCCTCATCATGGATCGGACCGGTACTTGGCGCTGTTTCTCTGACAGTCGTTAACGAGGGATTATCGACCTTTGTAAAAGCAGAATTGGCTCGAATCATTTACGGTTGCCTGTTCATTGTTGTAATTGTATTTATGCCTAATGGTATCCTGGAATTTTTCTCCCGAAGAACAAAAAGAATTGACAATTAGAAACCTTGAGATTCGTAATAGAACTAATGTTGCCTAGTGCTGTGTATCTCCAGGAATAAAACCTACATTAAAATTTTTTCAGAGCTTTCAAATTATTGGGAAAGTATGCTGAATAATGGACTAGCTGAGGAGTTATTAATGAACAAACTAATTATCACTGCGGCCATTAGCGGGGCAGCGACTATTCCGTCGTTGAGCCCATATCTACCTTTAACTCCACGAGAAATCGCGGATTCAGCCCTGGAGGCTGCCAAATCCGGAGCAGCCATAGTGCATATACACGCCAGGAGACCTGAAGATGGTTTTCCTTCATCAAATCCAGACCATTTCAAAGAAATTCTGACTCGAATCAAGGACAACTCAGATGTAGTAATATGCATTACTACTGGGGGGTCGGCGATGATGACGGTTGAAGAACGAGCTAAAGTTGTTCCCACATTTCAGCCTGAGATGTGTTCTTTTAACATGGGATCTATCAATTTTGCCCTGCACACTTCTTTAAAACACATCAAAGAATTCAAATATCCGTGGGAAAAGCCATATCTTGAAATGAGCAAAGATTTCGTGTTCAAAAATACGTTTAAAGATTTCGAATACTTATGTGAAGTAACCAGGACCAATAATACTAAACCAGAACTTGAAATTTACGATGTAGGACATCTGTACAACCTGGATTATCTAGTCAATGAAGGGCTGATTAAGCCTCCTCTTCATCTTCAATTCGTCATGGGAGTGTTGGGAGCGATTAGGGGAACACCTGAAGATCTGACATATCTAGTTACTAAGGCCAATCTACTTTTCGGACGGGAGAATTTCACGTGGTCTGTGATAGGGGTCGGAGCCGCTGAAATTAACCTGTCAACGATGGCTATCCACATGGGAGGACACGTCAGAGTTGGACTTGAAGATAATATCTTCATAAAGAAGGGAGTTCTGGCAAAAAGCAATGCAGAATTGGTTGAGAAGGTTAAGCAGCTTGCAGAGTTGTTGCATAGAGAGGTTGCCACACCAAGTGACGCAAGGCGGATGCTTAAACTGAAAGGATCGGAGAATGTAAATTTCTGACCTTACATGAGCTACTTTCACAGTCAACATGACGCGCCAAGACATTTGTTTAGTTTGTTTGGCGCGTTTTAACTTGAGCAGTTTTTTCGTGTTCACTTAGATCTTGGATAAACGATCAAGAGCTATTGGATTTTCAACTACTCTTTTGTTCTTGTCTGTTTCCAGTATTTCTATCCATCTCTCTATGGTGAGTCCGCAACTGAAGTAATCGTCAGTTCCGTCAGCCGATGAACATTCTTCAAAGATGGTATCTTGATTCACTAGGCACACAGGCCAACCCGGGACGTGGCTCCTCGGTCCAACATTGTTGTGAACTCGATAAACCATGAAAGAGTCTTGATCACATTTGATTTTGTAGTTTCTGCCTGAAACCTCTATCGTTATCTCCTGATTCATCAGACCCATGCCATCAAATAGCTCTTGTAACTTGCTAAAGATCTTTGAAGGTGATCTAGTCATTGCTGAATTCTGATCCTGTTAGTTGCGCCTGAGCCAGTTCACTACTTATTGTCAATTTAAAGAGCCATTATGTCTAGTCCAAAAATCTTCTGTTGAAAACCAGTGGCACTGAGTTCCTTGACACTCAACTCCAAAGCTCGCGCAAACAGCTCCCATTAGAGCCGCTTCTCGTATTGTCTTTCCCATCACCAGGCCTTTGATAAGCCCTGCGCGAAAAGAGTCCCCAGCGCCAGTGGGATCTGACACTTTGACAGGTGTAACAGCCCGCACCGATGTTTCTCCATTCTTATCCCTAACTATAGATCCTCTCTCTGCCAGAGTTGTTATTACAGCGTCCGTTTTGTCAAGCAGATCGTCTTTTGACAACGTAGTTGATCGCAGTACCATCTCAAGTTCGTAATCATTTGAGATGAATAGCATTGAACCGGTGATCATTTCTATGAGATTATCGTTTGTCAGCGCGGGAATGGACTGGCCTGGATCGAATATGTAAGGGATTTTGAGGCTCTTGTATGATCTGGAAAGCGATACCATATCGTCTAAATTTCCCGGAGCAATTATGGCTAAGCTTTCTTCGTCACGGTATTTTTGAACATCATACTGACAAGGGTACTTCATAGCTCCCGGATTGAAACCCGTAATCTGGTTATCGGCCAAGTCTGTCGTGATATAGGCGCCAGCAGTAAACTCATCATCTACAACTCGTATGCCTTCCAGTGACAAACCGTTTTTCCCAAGCCATTCAGCGTACGAGGCAAAATCTTTGCCAGCGCTCGCGAGTATGATTGGTGTTTCGCCCAACAGTGAGAGATTGTAAGCAATATTGCCTGCCGTTCCTCCGAACTGTTCTTTCAAACCATTCACCATAAAACATACATTGAGAATGTGAATCTTGTCCGGTAAAATGTGATTGGCAAATTTGTCTGGAAAATCCATTATGCGGTCATAGGCTAAAGAGCCCGAAACGAGAATTCTCATCAAAACCTCTCGTAAAATCTTTATCATGACAACGTCATACAATATTTTAGACACATGTAACTGTCAAGTTCGCTGATATAAATTTGCGTAGGCTCCTTCTGAAACCCTTTGGAATATTTTTCATCAATATTAAGGGGATAATAAAGTATAAGCCCGTTGAAATGTTTTTAAAGATAATGGCCTTTAGTTTTGAAATGCTCTTTCTACAGTGATTAACAAATGACTTGCTTGAGGAGACACAATGACAGATTGTTCAGTTACAAATTCCGAAGCTTCTAAAAATTGGCCTGATGGCGTCATTTCCGTAAAGTTGACCATGAGTCCGTATCTTTTAACAATGGCAGAACAGGAGTCCGAGAAATGTGGTCTTAAGCTATGGGAATTCATAAACGTTGCACTATGGGAAAAAATGGGAAAACCAGATGAACAGAGGCTGTTAAGCTATGCCGCTGAACTTGATCTATCTGAAGAGGATCCAAAGTGGAAAAAGAGATTAAGACTTACGGCAAGACATGAGATTGAGGTAGCTGATTACAAGAGTCTGAAGTCGCATCAAAATGACAACGTGGGTGAAACTTGATAACTTGAATGAAGGAGTTAACGATGCCAATAACGAAATACAGATGTCTGGATTGTGGTAAAGAATTCTCAAAAATTTATTTTTCATTAGATCATGCGCCAACCAAATGCACTGTTTGCGGAGCGTCAAATATTGTTGAGGCTGGACCAACATTTAGAGATGATGGTGAACTGGCT
>JBFXII010000339.1:0-3947 GCA_050176095.1 Desulfomonilaceae bacterium | reverse complement strand
CGGAGTTTTTGTATCCTCTGATGCAGGGCTATGATTCTGTAGCTTTGAAATGTCATGTGGAACTCGGGGGCACGGACCAAAAGTTTAATCTTCTCTCTGGCAGGGACATGCAGGCGCAATTCGGCCAGGAACCTCAGGTTGTAATGATGACACCACTGATAGAGGGACTCGATGGCGCGAAGAAAATGAGCAAAACTGAGCGCAATTACATCGCAGTGGATGATTCACCTGAGGACATGTTCGGCAAAACTATGTCCATTCAAGACAATTTGATCGTAAAATACTTCACATTACTTACGGATGTGGATGAAAAAGACGTTCAAAAATTTGATCAAGCCCTTAAGGAAATAGAAAAACATCAGGACATGAATGATCCTTTTCATCCAATGAACATCAAAAAAGCCTTGGCGCGAAGCATTGTCATTGAATATCACGGTCATCAAGAAGCCAAAGAGGCCGAAGAAAACTTTGAGAAGGTTGTTCAGAGAAAAGAAATACCCGAGGATATTCCTCTTTTCAATATTAAGGAAAAAACCATTTCAGCTTATGAATTGGTAGCTTTTGTCGCAGACATCTCAAAAGCAGAGGCAAGAAGGTTAACTCAGCAGGGTGGAATAAAAATTGATGGATCAAAAATATCTGATCCTGCAGCCTCGGTAACAATAAATAATACTGAAAAAATTCTTCAGGTAGGAAAACGCAAGTTTTTTAGGATAAAATCAGATTAACATCTAATAATTTAGAAAAAGCTCCTGACGACATATGAAGCTATTGCAGGGGCTGAGGTGAAACCGGGGCTGTCTATACCAATAAGATGTATCACATTGGAGCATACTCTATCTCGATTAATATAAAAATCGGGATAACCATCGAGCCTGGCTTGAATCCCACTAAAATTGGGGGATAGGTCTTTTTTTTCTAGCTGAGGGAAAAACTTGGTGTCTTTGATAAAACAGTCTGGATCAGGCATTGGAGTTTGAAAATCGTCCTCGCGCTGAACTGGTATGAGCTTTGGTCCAACCATAAAAGTATTCCCTATAACGAACTGTCCTTTTTGAAAATCTAACATTGGGGTTATGTGAACTCCCACGGTATGCTGTGGTCCAAAAGGTGTCTGAACGGTTTTGGGGGTCGGGTATATGTTCATGCCATTCAAATAGAGTTCTGATCTGGACGTTCTATAAAATTTGTACGAATCTCCTCGGATAAAGGCCGCCTTTAATCCAAAATTTGGATCAATCATTTTAGCTATATTAACGGCATTTACGCCTGAAGAGTTTATTATGGTTTCCGGGGCTATCCATTCTGTGGATCCATCGCGGTAACGGATTTTCATGATCGCTGTTCCGTTGTCATTTTTGAGTTCAGCCACCTCTGTGAAAACCATGAATTCCACACCCTGATTTGACGCCAAGAAATACACCTGCCTCAGAAGAGAGGTCGGTTCAAACACCCCGGAACTGGGTATATGAAGCGCTGATCTAGCCAATATGTTGGGTTCAAATTCATGAACCTGTTCACCATTAATTTTTCTGACATTCCGAACCCCGTTGTCATGAGATCTTCGAAGATACAAATCCAACTCTTTTTCTTCTGATTCATTCAAAGCTACCATCAACTTGCCTGTTCTAAACAAAGGTAAAGAATACCTTTCGCAAAAATCCTCCCAGAGATGGTTTCCCTCGACGCAGAGCTGAGCCTTAAGCGGACGCGTTTTTATGTCGTAGTTTAATCCGGCATGATTTACTCCTGAATTTCTGGATGACTGATTTTCTCCTTGAGTAATCCCGACATTTTTTTCGAACAGAAATACTCCGTCACAAATTTTAGAGATCTCGAAAGCAAGCCAGCAGCCTACTATTCCACCGCCAATAATGGCCACATTGACACCTTCGGACATTTGAGTTCCCTCTCCGAAATGATTTTTTAGAGTTTGACATTTATTGTAGAGCGATTTTCCAAAAGCTATCTACAAAAAGTTGTTTATGAATATTAATAAGCTCCGTCGCAATCACTAAAATGAATAATTTGACCAAATCAAACCAGCATATTTTATTTGATTCCAAAAGCTAATAGATATTCTATTGATTAATTGAAGTGAATGTTGTATCCTTTGTGAGTGTCTTAACTTGTATCGCTCCAGTTGTCCCATCAGAACATGGTCACGGGTGTAATGCGAGATTTAAGAATGTGGAACGTGGCGCCTGTGCCGTGGATAACGCCAAACAATCCTGTCGATTTATCCCCGATCACCTAGACCTCGTTAGTTATTAACCAATACGCGCTTTCATAAAATTGTGAGAGTCGTTTTTTCAAAAAGGAGCGATCAAATGAGTTTTAACATTTACGTAGGCAATCTTTCTTTCAATTCTACTGAGGGCGAATTGAGAAGTCTTTTCGCACAATATGGAGAAGTAGATACCGTCAAGATTATCTCTGACCAGTTCACCGGTAGATCACGCGGTTTTGGCTTTGTGGAGATGCAAAATCGTGATGAAGGTGTGTTAGCCGTTCAGGGGCTTGATTCCAAGGAACTGGGAGGACGTAGCCTCAAAGTTAACGAAGCCAAGCCGAAGAATGATCGAGGCAACGGACGTAGAGACGATAGAAGCAGAGGCTCACGCTGGTAGATCCTCGAGAACGGATAATGCCATAAGCTATAAAGGGAACCTGAAAATTTAGGTTCCCTTTTTATGTGTCGTTTAAAGATTTTTCGGGTGAATCCTCATTATTAATTAATTCAATATTCATTCAACCAATCATTAAGTATTTTGAAATTATTAACGGCTGATTCAATTATCTGGTCACCTGATTGGTGGATTTCGACATAACTCTGGATAAGATGCTGAAATGATAGCCACAATGGACCCATGTCGGTGCCATTTGAAGAAAAATAAGAATATCCTTGGTAATTTTTGAATCTAAAATGTTGTCGTAATGCCTTGGCAAGAACGAGCCCTCCTAATCGTGATCCTTCCATTAGATATACTAACCCTAAAGCTTCCTCAGGCTTTTTTATATTCAAAAGGCTTTCGCATTTAGGTAATGACTTTATTGACGATTCCGATTCTCCAAAGAATGTCAGGTCCTTTTCAAGGTGTGGCGACCTGATTCGGGTATTCCATTCTATATCGATGTCACTTGCAGACAGTATCGGGCCTGTGATGGTTTCGGAGACAAAGACAAAGCCGTAAAGGCGTTCTAGAATTTTCTTGTATTCGTCCTGTTTTATAGTTTTGGAGACAATTTCTTTTAAAGGACCACGCTTCTCCGCTTCGTCATGCACGGGCATTATTGCTTCCTTTAGTTGGCGGATAAACATTTTCATTGAGGCGCCTCCCGACAAATATTCGTTGAAACTGCTAGAGAGTAATAAGTTACTTTATTAATTTCAATCATTGACAGTCTTATATTTAAGTGTCAAGACGATTTGACAAGTCATCTTGAGAGGATTTACTGTGGGTGTCACAAAGAACCATCAAGAATTAGATTAGAAGATCGTCATACTTTTCAACCAAGGCAAGTTGATGTGTTAAGGGCCGAAATGATCAGGAGGATCAATGTCGGAAATCAATGACAATATTGTAAAAATTATCAACCAAGACATGGAAACTTTGTCTGATATTGTTGTTTCCAGACAATATGAGATGCAGCCTGACATATGGGAACGCTATGGACCGAAGGGCAGGGAGCTTAGCATTCGAGATTCAAATTATCACTTTAGGTATTTGACGGAGGCTCTTACTGAAGATGATCCTACCATTTTTTCTAATTACGTAGTCTGGTTAAAATAGCTCTTTGAAGGACTGAATTTTCCTCCAGAGGCTTTGACCAAGATGCTCGAATGCACCAAAGAAGTTCTTCGAGAGAAACTACCCCCAGAAATGAGTTTAGTTACAGATAAATTTATAGACACGGCCTCCAGGTCTATAGAAAGGGAATCGGAA
>JBFXII010000338.1:0-3951 GCA_050176095.1 Desulfomonilaceae bacterium | reverse complement strand
AAGGCGATTTTCTAAAACCTTGTCCCGGAACACGGGAATATATCTGTTGCGGATACCAGATCCTTAATATTGCGGCCAATTGTCCCCTTGACTGCAGTTATTGCATCCTTCAATCCTATTTTGTCCATCAGCCCTATTTACGGGTCTTTGTGAACCTGGAGGAGCAGCTCCCAGAGGTTTTGGGTTTGATTGAAAGCCAGCCCGGTCGAATATTCAGGGTAGGGACTGGCGAGTTTACTGACAGCCTCGCACTGGATCCGATGACGCATTGGAGCGATATGCTGCTCCCCCGGTTCTCCACACTAAAGAACGCAGTCCTAGAACTTAAGACAAAGACAACTCGAATCAGCAGGGTCTTGGCTTCAAGATACAGGGATCGGATTATCGTTTCGTGGTCGCTCAATAGCCCACAGATATCGGCAAGAGAAGAAAAGGGGTCGGCAAGTATACGCAAAAGAATTGAGGCTGCAAAACAGTGTCAATTAGAAGGGTTTATCCTTGGCTTTCATTTTGATCCCCTTGTCCCGTACCCAGGCTGGAAAAATGACTATACCAGAACCGTCGAGCTGTTGGACAGGGAAATCGATCCGAGGGGCGTCATCTGGATCAGCATGGGATCTTTTAGATTCATGCCCGCCCTGAAACCGATCATTCGAAAGCGCCACCCAAAATCGGCTGTTCTCAACGGTGAATTTATTCTCGGCTTAGATGGTAAAATGCGGTATTTCAAACCCATTCGAATAGAACTCTACTATTTTATGAGGCAACTCCTGGAAACGTGGCATCCTGATTTGGGCCTTTACCTCTGTATGGAGTCGGATGAGGTATGGCGCTCCAGCATGGGTTGGAGTCCGAAGACCTCGTCTGGACTCCGTGAATACCTGGATCAACGTGTGATGAAATTCTTCAACGCTACCGGGCAGACCGCATAGAATTTATCGTCGTGGCGAAATAACATTGCGCTTGAATTCCGAAGAGAGAGTCTATCGTTCTGGGGCTTATCTTCAGAATATCAGAATGATCTCTGTAATCGATTTCTGCGGCGCCCAATCACTATTTTTGGGTAGCTATTCAAGGGGATTTGTGATAATTTTTAACCTCCCGCGATTGCCATAGAGGGCCGTGCGATTGATACGGGATAAGGATCAGAATAAAATAAAAACAAGGAGATGAGACAGATGACATTAAGGGAACAGGTGGAGAGCACTCTGCAAAAGGTCCGACCATCGCTCCAGGCGGATGGAGGAGATGTGCAATTGGTTGATGTGGAACAAGATGGTACGGTCAAGGTAAAATTGACGGGTGCCTGTAGAGGATGTCCTATGTCGCAGATGACCCTTAAAATGGGAATCGAGAAGATATTGAAACAGAATATCCCAGAGGTAAAAGTGGTAGAGTCTGTGTAAAGAATGATCTTTCCCGCCTCGGTGGGCCGTAAGAATTTGGCACGCTGGACTATAAGAATGCGGGTGAACTGAAATTTTTTCCATATTATTATAGGGATCTCATGCGACCGGTCTTTTTTATCTGACACTTTCGCGCCTTTTGGCCACAATGGGCGATCGAAGTCAGACCTCGAACGCATGACGAGCATGGTGACCCCGGTTATAAGCGGGTTCATCGATTGCTAGAACAGATAAACGTGTAAAGGAGCAGCTATGGAGATCAAAAAGATTGGCGTTGTTGGCGCGGGTACGATGGGAAACGGCATTGCACAGGTCGCGGCCATGATTGGGTGCAACGTCGTCATGAGAGATGTCAAGGATGAATTTGTCGATCGGGGCATAAAAAGTGTTGAGCGCTTTCTTTCGAAAAGCGTAGAAAAAGGGAAGATGGATGCGGCTCAAAAAGATGCTGTCATGGGGAGAATCCAAGGGACTACAGATCTGGGACTCATGAAAGATGTAGATTTTGTGATTGAGGCCGTTATTGAGGATCTCGAGTTGAAGAAAAGCGTTTTCAGAGAGCTTGACGCGGTCTGTAGACCAGAGGTCGTCCTGGCCTCCAATACGTCGTCGATGTCTCTAACGGAAATCGCGGCGGCAACCAAACGGCCCGAAAAGGTCTGCGGAATGCACTTCTTCAATCCCGTTCCATTGATGAAACTGGTTGAAATCATCAGGGGCTATTCGACCAGTGATGAAACCGTGGCAGCGACCACCGCGCTCGCCCAGAAAATGGGAAAAATAACCGTGGAGGTCAAAAAAGATTCTCCCGGGTTTATTGTGAACAGGATCATGATTCCTCACATGATAGAGGCCATCAAGATCGTTGAGGAAGGGATTGCGACGCCGAAGGATGTTGACACGGCGGTTAAAAACGGCCTCAACTATCCGATGGGACCGTTTGAGTTGATGGACCTGACGGGGATTGATATTTGTTACTTTGTTGCTGAATATTTTTACAAGGAACTCAACAAGGAGTCCAAATGGGTTTCTCCCAACCTTCTTAAAACCATGATTCGGGCAAATAGACTGGGTAGAAAAACAGGGGGAGGCTGGTACGAATACGGCAAGTAGCGCATTCTGCCATCCTGTTAATCATGCATGAAAAAGGCAGCTCGAATCGAGCTGCCTTTTTCTCTTTCAGAAGCAGAGCGGTATTATTTGTTTTTATGACGCATTTTTTTGCGGAGCTTTCGGTATTTATGCTTTGAAATCTTCTTCCGGCGTTTCTTAACCACACTACCCATTCGATACGACCTCCGTTCGATAATTTACGAGGAAAGGGATTTGACTTGGATTCAGGATCGATCACTCGTTGCAGTGAGACCGTCTCTACCAAATTTCAGGGAGATATGTCAACGTATATTTTCAACAGCACGACTGGGTATGCGTGTTTCATAAAATCTTATCTCTTGCAGTTAGTTTACATAATAAACATTATCAGACTATTGGGCGCCTGGGTTTTCCGAACGCCGGATAGCTCCTCGGCTTTCAGACCATACAATTGGCCAACCATGTAGCTCTTTCTTTCGTTGTTCCTTCCTTTCGTAGAGAAGTCGATCTGCCGCGGCAACCACCTCCTCGGCGGTCAGACTATCGGAAAAAACCGCATACCCTGCGCTTGCAGTCAAACCACACGTCTTTTCAATCCCGTTCCGGATGCGGGTAGACATCATATCCGCTACCGAAGCATCCGCGTCTATAAGTATGACGGCAAATTCGTCTCCGCCGTACCGATACCCTGAATCCACATTCTGCCGGACGCTGCTGTGTATGACCTCTCCAACCTTCTGAAGGAGTTTGTCGCCGGCCAGGTGTCCGTAAGAGTCGTTATACTGTTTGAAATCGTCCAGATCGAGAAGAACCAGCGACAGGCTGTATCCCTGTCTTTTGGATCGAACCATCTCTTCTTTCAGGCGGACATAAAAATGCCGCTGGTTGTAGAGCCCGGTCAGGGAATCGGTAATGGACAGTCTATTGAGTTCCTGTCGTGTGTTTCGCTCGATTATCGCTCGTTTAATCTTGGCCTCAAGTTCCTCAATTCCAAAAGGCTTGTTCACGAAGTCGGTGGCGCCCGTATTGACCACCGCAACATAATTAAATTCCTTTGAATGCCCGGTCATCGCAATGGCGCAGATGTTCGGGTATTGACGCTTGGTATGGCGAATGAGCTCAAGGCCGTCCACACTTCCTGGCATCCGGATATCTGACAACAAAAAGGTATATTCCTTTTGAGCAAGTTTTTCCATCGCCTCTTTCCCTGATCGTGCTGCATCCGCTTTAAAGCCGAGCCGCTCCAACATGGCGACGATCGGTTCTCTCACAAACTCTTCATCATCAACGACAAGTACGGCTTCATCGCTATAACGAATTTTATCGGTTTCCAGTGTCATATCATCCCCAGAGCGTGAGGATCCTCATCATCCTGCAAAGTTGATGGGTTCAATTCTCCCCTTAGGGAATTAAAAAAAGAAACTTTAATTTGTACTTTCACTAAAGTCCCTAT
>JBFXII010000337.1:0-3970 GCA_050176095.1 Desulfomonilaceae bacterium | reverse complement strand
TTTCAGCGTCAATTTTGAAAAAAAATAGAGCAGCTACGTCAAGAAGCTGCTCTGATAGCCTTATCAAACTTGAGTTACTTTTTCTCTATCAGGTTGGTGGCGAATCGTAATCTTGCCACAACTTTATTTTGGCCGATTATTTCAAGCAACTCGAACAAACCTGGCCCGACTGAAGACCCAGAAACTGCTGTTCTTGCAGCATTTATGATCAAACCAGCTTTTATTTCATTCTTTTCGGCAAAACTCCGGAATGTCTCTTCAAGTGATACAGCATCGTATCCTTGAAGATTTTCTATTTCCTCAGCTAAGTTTGTAAGAAAAATTGAAAGTCGTTCGTCACTTTTGAGATTTTTCTTTACAGCTTTTTCATCGTATTCGAAGTCATCGCTGAAATAAGCTCGCCCTCTGGTTGAGAAATCTTCAAGAGTCAGAAATCGTGAACGAATTAGATCAATAGTTTTTTCGAACCATTCCTTTTGATCAGATTCATAGGAACTTTGCCACAATTTTTTGTCCATCAGCTCTCGTTTGACGAAGGGAACAAGATCCTCAATTGGCATTGTTCGAAGGTAGGTGGAGTTAAAATGAATCGCTTTTGGGTCAGTCCAATTTTTTGAATCACCTGGGGTGTAGTTAAATATCGAGTTAGCCTTGTTAATTCTATTTAAATCAAAAGCCTCTATCAACTCTTCTCTGGAAAAGAATTCCTTTCCATCTGGTCCTGACCACCCCAGAAGGGCCATAAAATTACACAAGGCCCACGGCAAAAAACCTCTGTTTTTGTAGTAGGCAATTGTAACGGCTTCCCCATGGACCCTCTTGGAAAGCTTCGCCTTTTTGTTATCCAGAGTCAAAGGCATGTGTGCAAATATTGGTGGAGATACTTCCAATGCCTCATAAATTAGAACCTGCTTGGGGGTATTGGCCAATCCGTCTGCCCCGCGAATGACATGAGTAATTCTATCCAGAGCATCGTCAACAGCATTGGACAAAATGTAAAGGGGTGAGCCGTCAGAGCGCAGAATTACAAAATCTTCGATGTCTACCGCTCTTTTTTCCATGTGCCCGTAGACCGCGTCATCAAAGACAACCTTTTTGTTTTCGTCACGAGGAGCCTTGAATCTCACAACATGTGGGACCTTTTTTTCCAGTTTGGACTGTATTTCTTTGACAGTCAGCTTGCGGCACCTTCCGTCGTACATGAAAGCAACTTTGTTCTTCTCAGCTTGAGCCCGCTGAGCTTCAAGCTCTTCTTTTGAACAAAAGCAGCGGTATGCGTGTCCCGAATCCAGTAGTCTAGCTGCAGCCTCAGCATGTTTTACGGAATTCTGTGATTGTAAATACGGCCCCTCATCCCAGTTCAGCCCCAACCACATTAAACCGTCTAGAATTTCTTGAACTGATTCACTCGTGGACCGTTCAGCGTCAGTGTCCTCTATCCTCAAAATGAAGACACCACCATTTTTTCTGGCCCAAAGCCAATTATAAAGAGCCGTTCGCGCTCCTCCCAGGTGCAAGTATCCAGTAGGTGAAGGCGCAAAACGAACTCTGGTCTGAATTGTATTACTTGATTGTTGATTCATCTGAGACAATCTTATGCTCCGGTAGCCGGATCCAATATGATCACAGGCTTATTTGATAATTTCTTTAATGTTTCTCTGTCGTCAAAAGATCCGACTATGTCTCCACAGTGCATTGGCACAACGTAATCGGCCTGAATCTTGGATGCGGCTTCAGATGCCTGAACGACAGTCATGGTGTAAGTCCCCCCGACAGGTAACAGAGCCACGTTGGCTCTAATATCAGCCATCTCCGAAATAATGTCTGTGTCTCCACTGTGGTAAATACGAACACCATCGATCTCGATAATGTAGCCCACCCATTCGTTTTTCTTAGGATGAAAATCCTTGTCCGTGTTATAGGCGGGGTATGCTTCGACAGTGATATTCCCTATCTTAATTGATTGACTTGGCCTAATTTCCCTGAAGGATGTTCCAAAATCAGCTTTACAATCTGCAGGACCGACGATCACCGTAGATGGTTGACGGATTAGTGAAATGTCATCAAGTGACAAATGGTCAAAATGACTGTGCGTGATGCAAATTAAATCTGCTGGTTTTGGATTTTTGAGCTTCCATGGATCAATGTATACCGTGGCCTCGTTTCCATCAATTCGGAAACTGGCATGACCTAACCAAACGATTTTCTCTTTTATAAAGGTCTCGAGAGTCATTGTTCGTTCACTCCCTTAATCTCTCGCGTTGATGAAATGAAAAGCTCTTGATTATTAATAAAACTCATCAACCGAAAAATGGACTGTTGCAAAAACTCAATTTTTGTTGGAATTTTTCCCCAAAAAAGTGCTGATTGTTGTTGGCTGAACATTATAAATTTGGTGGCATCACCCTTTCTTTTGATTATGGAGCTCGATTGATGGAAAAAATTATTATCACCAAGAAGACTCATCAAAAGTTCGAAACTCGCTCCAACAAGGACCGAATAATGATCCTTACTGGAATGTTACTTGTGATCCTTTTTCTCATAATTGGCTACATTAGTATAGAATCAAAAACAGAGGAATCCAAACCTAAAAACCGTGGACCAGTTAAGAACCCCACCCCACATGAGTCGATGGACAAACGCTCTCATGATGCATTTCCTGATGTCTTTAAAAAGCTTTTAGCTTTGGAAACGGGTCAAATATTTGTCTCACCTCTGGTGAGATATGGATTGTAACATTAAATGCAGATCGTGGGGTTTCTTACAAGCCTGACCTCACTGAGAAAAACTATAAAAAACCCATCAGACGGGCTTATTGGGATGTCCTGGCCGTTACCTGACGGGATTTGAAAGAATGAGATTTTAGTATATAGTAACCAAAGTGAGTTGAGAATAGATTTTTTGCGGCTACTAGGTCTTGTAGAGATCTAATGACTTAGACATATGTTTGGACCTTCTATCGTTGTAGCTTTATGAAAGGGGATTAACATAAAATGCGGGCTTTTATAAGCTCACTTTTTCGCTTCTTTTTGACAGGCATCGCTACTTTGTTGCCTTTTATAGTTACAGTTTTCGTTGTGAGCTGGATAGTAAAAATAGCCGACGCCTATGTCGGTCCGAGTAGTTCATTTGGACAGTTTCTAGTTACTATCGTTAGTCCAGAATATAAGATTCCTGCTTACCTGGGAGGATATCTAGTGGTTGTCCTCCTCATAATAATCCTAGGATTCCTCATAACCAGAGCTACTATCGCAAGGTTGCACCGAGCTGTGAACAATATCGTGTCTCGCATACCATTGATTGGTAAAATTTATTCCGCTGTAGACCAAGCTGTGGATTTGTTTGGTCAGAAAGGAAACTCCGGATTAGAAAAGTTTGGAGGCGTAGGGCAAATTCGCTTTGGAAACGTGTCTGCCCTGTGCCTTTTAACGTCTTCCCAGCATTACATAATGTCCGATGGCAGAGAGCATGTGCTGGTATTCATACCTAATTCACCCATACCGGCCACCGGATTTAATGTTTTGGTGCCTATCGAAGACTTCAGGCCTCTGGACATGCCTATCGAAGATCTTTTGAAGCTACTGATGTCTTTAGGTTTACTCGGACCCCAAGCCCTAGGTTCGAGATTGGCCCAAACAAATTGCGTCACTTCACTAGAACAAAAACTTAAAAAATAACTAAAAACCTTTTGATATATTTCGAATTTGTGTATGATCCGGGCTCATGGCGTCCTTGGCGGGTCGCTTGAGCCGGAGCCTACATGAAATTGAACCGTAAAATTCTGCTTGTTTCATTACTGTACTTTGCAGAAGGTTTTCCTTTCGGATTAATTGAGCAAACACTTCCGGTCTATTTCCGAATACAGGGAATGAGCCTTGTAGATTTGGGCTTGCTGAGTCTCGTAAGTATCCCTTACGCATTAAAATTCCTATGGGCTCCCGCCGTTGATTTCATTGGGAAACGCAGACAT
>JBFXII010000336.1:0-3971 GCA_050176095.1 Desulfomonilaceae bacterium | reverse complement strand
TTCCATGCGACGGATGTAATGAGCGTAAGCCATTCACAATTCATGATGATTCCAACACTATGGGGGCTATAACCTAATTAGGGTACGGAAGAATTCCAGCGATTCAATTAAGGGTTTTGAAAATGCAAAATTGAGGTATTTTCAAGTTTCCCTGGCTTTATAATTTGTTAAATATAACAAAGTTGTAACTTGAATATCATTTAGCTATCTGAACTGTGTTTAGATTAGACGGTTAAATGCTAAAAAATTAGAAATAAAACGACTTCTATGTTTTGGTAGTTGTCATAATAGTATGGTCTTTGAGCTTCAAGTGACAATGGAGTTGTTATG
The DNA here is from genome assembly GCA_050176095.1 of Desulfomonilaceae bacterium. Taxonomy (GTDB): domain Bacteria; phylum Desulfobacterota; class Desulfomonilia; order Desulfomonilales; family Desulfomonilaceae; genus CAITZA01. Next base: position 3,641 of record JBFXII010000336.1, on the reverse strand, counting down.
AGCGATAAGCTTACTTCTGCAAGCGGTATAAATGACGAAAATTTGATAGCATTGATGAGCCACCCCTCAGAAGGACTGAAATTCGATCGGGTATTTTCTGCCTTAGATTGCGACCCGTTTGAAATGGTAGATTGGTCAACTCGAGAAGCATCAATAAAGAATCCATCAGGGGAAGTGATATTCGAACAAACAGATGTTGAGGCTCCTTCAAATTGGTCCGACATGGCAATAACTGTTGTAGCCTCAAAGTATTTTCGAGGCAAACTTGGGTCACCCGAGAGAGAAAGTAGCATTCGAGATCTAATCTCCAGGGTTGGAGATACCATTGCTCGTTGGGGGACTGATCAGGGTTATTTTGATTCAGACCAGGACACTGTCGTTTTCAGAGATGAACTTGTAACGATTCTTCTTAGCCAAAAGGCGTCATTTAACAGCCCTGTATGGTTCAATGTAGGTGTAGAACCGGTTCCGCAATGTTCAGCGTGTTTCATACTGGGTGTGGACGATACAATGGAATCAATTCTCCATTGGTACACCCAGGAAGGAATCATTTTCAAGGGTGGGTCAGGTTCGGGTGTTAATCTTTCGAGATTAAGGTCAGAAAGGGAACCATTGAAAGGGGGAGGAACCGCATCAGGACCCATTTCATTCATGAAAGCCGCAGATGCTTCCGCTGGAGTAATAAAGTCTGGTGGAAAAACTCGGCGCGCAGCCAAAATGGTTATTCTGGATGCTGAGCACCCGGACATCCTGAAATTTATACATTGCAAGTCCGAAGAAGAAAAAAAAGTTAAAGCCCTCATTGAGGCAGGATTTGACGGGTCTTTTGAGGGAGAGGCTTATTCCACGGTAGCCTTTCAGAATTCCAACCACACAGTACGTCTTTCGGACGATTTTATGGAAGCGGACGAAAAGGATCGTGATTGGCAAACCCGTTATGTTCTGAGTGGAGATGCGGCAGATACGTATCGAGCCCGCGAGATAATGCATGAAATAGCTTTAGCAGCTCATTGTTGTGGAGATCCCGGGATTCAATTTTCCACAACCATAAATAAACACCACACCTGCCCTGAGACCGCCTCAATAAGATCCTCAAACCCGTGCTCAGAATATCTAGGTGTCGACGATTCGGCGTGCAATCTGGCCTCACTACGATTGACGGCGTTTCTCGATTCCGGGGGCAAGTTTGATGTTCCAGCGTTTTGTCATGCGGTCGACATAATGACTACCGCACAGGATATCCTCGTAGACCGGGCCTCATATCCAACCCCGGCGATAACGAGAAATGCCAGGAACCTCAGGGCTCTGGGATTGGGATTTGCCGATCTGGGAGCGCTACTGATGAGTCTCGGATTACCGTATGACTCTGAAGAAGCTAGACAATACGCCGGAGCTATCACCGCAATTATGACTGGCGAGGCATACTGCCAGTCCGCCAAAATTGCCTCTGTAAGACGTCCTTTCAAAGAATTTGATAAAAATCGCAACGCAATGCTGCGCGTTATGAGAAACCACAGGGATTACGCCTACTCAATAAATAAAATTGAAAACGATGAAGATTTGACGGAACAGGCAAGAAATATTTGGGATAGGGTAATAGAACAAGGCCTCAAACATGGTTTTGCAAATTCACAGGTTACCGCAATAGCCCCTACTGGCACGGTTGCTTTCATGATGGATTGCGACACGACCGGTATTGAGCCTGAGTTAGCTCTGATAAAACATAAGGCGCTTTCTGGTGGCGGTTCTTTAGTTATTGTTAATAGACGAATTAAACAGGCTCTTGAACGGCTAGGTTACGATGAGGATCAGACCATACGGATAGTCAATTACGTGAAGGAGAATGGGACAATTGAAGGCAACCAGGAACTCAATCCAGATCATTTGTCTGTTTTTGACTGCGCGTTCAAGCCATTGAACGGAAATCGTTTCATATCGCCAGAAGGCCACGTAAAAATGATGGCCGCTGTGCAACCTTTTGTTTCTGGGGGTATTTCTAAAACCGTCAATCTTCCTAACGACGCCACTGTAGCGGATATTGAAAAAATTTACAGATTGGCATGGAAACTCGGGCTCAAATCCATAACCGTCTACAGGGATGGTTGCAAATCCGCTCAACCCCTGGTCCTGTCTGAAACGAGAAAGTCTACTGTTGCAAGGCCAATCAGAAGAAGATTACCAATCGAATGTGAAAGCGTGCGACACAAGTTCGAAATTTCAGGCCACAAGGGGTATATACACACTGGTTTTTACGAAGATGGGAAGGTCGGAGAAATATTCATCAGAATGTCTAAAGAAGGAAGCACAATCTCCGGACTAATGGACACAATTGCCACCTTAACTTCAATCGCGCTTCAATACGGAGTACCTCTTGAAGCGCTTGTAAACAAATTTAGCCATGTAAGGTATGAACCGTCAGGATTCACTAGTAATCCAAATGTTCCATATGCAAAATCATTGACCGATTACATTTTTCGGTACTTGGGCACAAGTTTTCTGGATAGCGAGGGCCAGAGCCTCGCTGGTCTGGCTCCCATCGAATTGACGCACTCAAACGAAACGGGGGAATATGCCGCTTCAGCATCTGCCTTTCTAGATTCAACTGGAGCGCCAAAAAATTACGGACACGCTTTTAAGCCGCAGTCTGACGCTCCGGCATGCTTTGAGTGTGGTTCCATTATGACGCGAAGTGGCTCGTGTTATAAGTGCATGAATTGTGGAGCTACTAGCGGATGCTCATGATTTGCAAATGACAAAAACAGATTATTAAAAAAATTTCCCATAAATTACACTAATACAAGGATCAACAAAGTCTAATTGCATACCAGGCAGTCAACGACTACCTCGCCGCGTTGCTGAGCACAGTCCGAAGCGGTGGTGCGGATGCAATGCGGTCGTTTTTTAACTCACGAACATTCTTTTATGCAGCAGTCGACTTCGTCAAATTGAGAGCTAACACCCCATGGTGTGATAGCCAGAAAAAGAATTGAAAGAAACATTATGAAGAAATTCTTCATCAGGAACCTCTAAAAAATTTCTTGGTGTCTCATATATCGGGTTAGAAACTTAGCACATGGAACAGAAAATTAACAGCCTTTATCTTTGAGTCAGATTTGAGTTATCACAAAAAGCCTTCTCATGGAGTTTCAATAATATTGACACAGTCGAGTGAATTAAATTATTATATATTTTTGTGACAAAGGCGGCTTAGCCAAGTGGTAAGGCGACGGTCTGCAAAACCGTTATACGGCGGTTCAAATCCGCCAGCCGCCTCCAATTTTGCGAAACAAGAAAACCGGCTTTTTCAAGCCGGTTTTCTTATGTCATCTAGTTCGTCACTTGAGATTCGAACACAATGACTCAACAGATAACTACAGTTGCTTTAACAAGGCTCATCAATGAATTTTTATTTCTTTGAGCCTTTTCCAGGTTTCCTCCGAGTACCATATATCGATCATTTCATCCCTATAACGCTCGTCTTTGATTCTCATGAGTTCAGCAGTGTCAGATCTAAGCAGTTTTTTAATGCTTTCAAATGCCGGACCGTAACGTGACACGAAATCCAAAGCGGCCTTAAGAGCTTCGTCTGTCAGCCTGTCTGGTTCACAAACCTTATCTACCAATCCCATGTCCAAAGCCTC
>JBFXII010000335.1:0-3973 GCA_050176095.1 Desulfomonilaceae bacterium | reverse complement strand
AGAAACATCAATATATTTAACACATTAACCTTGGCCCGGCTTCTCGAGCATGACTCGAAGCAAACCCAAAATAACAAAACTAGCGTTTTATCTAGGCGATAAAATCACGATCGATTGATAACTATTGGACAGTAGCCATTCCAATTTTATTTTCACACAAAACCTCTCAGGCGATTAAAGGTTGATAGAATAAAGGTTTTGACCTATATTCCATCAATCGAAAGTTAGTCAAATCGTTTGGGCTAGTTGTCGCAATACCTTGCATTTTGCAAAGATCAACCTGATGAGCGCGCCTTGTTCATTGTCTCTAGCCCAAAAAATCTTTTCTGACCAGCTTGGACCGATTTGCAATCAACATGTCCATTATTCTTTTCGAGGGTTAATGATGAATAAAACTTCCTTCAAAACACCTATTGATATGCGTTATTTTGAAGATTATGTTGAGAATTCTGTGCATGAATTTGGGAGTATTTCAACCGATGAAAACGAAATGATCTCATTCGCTCGACGTTTTGATCCGCAACCTTTCCATACCGATCCACAGGCTGCCAAAAAATCTATATACGGCGGACTCATAGCTAGTGGTTGGTATTCCGCCAGCCTCATGATGAGATTATTTGTAGATCATTATCTGTCTCACGTCGCCAGCCTTGGCTCCCCTGGGGTTGATGAGTTGCGCTGGTTAAAACCCGTAAGACCCGGTGACACAATTTCTTTGCGGATTACGATTAGCAAAACTAAACGATCGAATTCCAAGCCCGACAGAGGCCTGGTTCACTCATACGTCGAAGCTTTAAATCAAGATAGAGAAGTTGTTATGACCATGATGGCCGTTAATTTCATAAGCCTGAGAAACAATACAATATCTCAATAATCACCAGATCAAAGAAAAACATTAAAAAAAAGTCTTGAAGACTCAGACAGCAACAATATCTTGTCAATGAGCGCTAAGGCTCAGTGTCCAGCATACCTGGGTCTTGGAAAATATCATGGGGATAGTTTCGATAAATGACACTCCCCTCCCGCACGAGAAAACAGTCTGCGATAGGTTGATAAACATTTGACTGGCATGGCTCGTTTTACAGACGAGTTCCAGGTGCTAGTATCGCGACTGTACTACATACTGATTTTTTGAATAGGCCTTTCTAATTTTCGATTGACGACCGTCACAATTCAAAATATTTCAAATGCCTCTCTTCCTCTTATTGTTCCTGATAAAAGTGGGATTCAACAAGAAATCCTGCCTTGATTATTCCCTTCAAAATAGTCAAAAACTTCATATTAGATCCTGTTTCAAGGTTATAAGCGCTTGACACAAAGGTTTGTGGACATATATCTATTAGATGGTGATGTTTTTTTCCAGTATCGCGCTACTTTTAGCCTAGAAATTTTGCGATTATCTGGTTTTTACATTGTTTTTTAGCTTATGAACAAGAATAGAGGTCATCAATATGGCTGATGAAACTGAAAAAAGAGATGATTTTGATATTGAAGATGAACATTCGAAGGCTAACCAGATCAACTTCGAAGATATTCCCAATGTGATGCCGTTGCTCCCTGTCAGGGATGTTGTCATATATTCGTACATGATATTGCCGTTGATGGTTGGCAGGGAAAGATCTATCCAAGCGGTGGAAAATGCTTTGGCGAACGACCGTTTAATATTTTTGGCCACTCAAAAATTTTCTACGGAAGAAGATCCTGGGCCAGATGATATTTACCCCGTAGGAACGGTCGCAATGGTCGTAAAAATGCTAAAGTTGCCCGATGGGAGAGTCAAGATTCTAGTTCAGGGCTTGGCCAAAGCTAGAATCAAAGCATATATTCCGTCAACAAACTTTTATAAAGTCGAAATTGAAAAAATTCCCGAACCAACAATTTCCAAGGTAAGTATAGAAATTGAAGCCATTATGCGGACAGTCAAGGAAAGTTCGGAGAAAATTCTTCAGTTAAGAGGCATAATATCACCTGACGCGGTAGCAATACTGGATTCAATTGATGATCCAGGGAGGTTAGCCGATCTTGTGGCTTCTAACCTCAAACTCAAAGTTGAGGAATCCCAAAGCATCCTTGAAATTATAGACCCTGTTGAAAGATTGAAAAAGGTAAACGAGCTTTTGTCCAAAGAGCTGGAATTGTCTGCAATGCAAGCTAAAATTCAGACTCAGGCCAAAGAAGAAATGGGCAAAACCCATCGGGAATACTTCCTTCGAGAACAACTGAAGGCCATACAAACTGAGCTTGGCGAAATAGATGAAAAGACCAAGGAAATCGAGGAGTTTAGATCTAAAATAGCAAAAGCTAAAATTCCCGCTGATGTGGAAAAGGAAGCGGAAAAACAACTCAACAGATTGTCTCAAATGCATCCGGATGCTGCAGAAGCTTCAATAATCCGAACATACCTTGATTGGATCGTTGAGCTTCCTTGGTCCAAGTCTACAAGAGACAAACTCGAAATAAAAAATGCTAAAGAAATTCTGGATGAAGACCATTACGATCTTGAGAAAATCAAGGACCGTATATTGGAATACCTGGGTGTTAGAAAACTCAACAAGAGTATGAAAGGACCAATTTTATGTTTTGTAGGACCTCCAGGTGTTGGTAAGACTTCTCTCGGAAAATCTATAGCTAGAGCCTTGGGACGTAAATTTACTCGAATCTCACTTGGTGGATTGCGTGATGAGGCTGAAATCAGAGGCCATAGGAGAACCTACATTGGAGCGCTTCCAGGAAGGATAATCCAGGGGCTTAAGACTGCAGGCTCTAACAATCCCGTCTTTATGCTCGACGAGATTGACAAGGTTGGAGCTGATTTCCGTGGTGATCCGTCAGCAGCTCTTCTGGAAGTTCTGGATCCCGAACAGAACAACGCTTTCAGCGATCACTACCTCAATGTTCCGTTTGATCTGTCAAAGGTAATGTTCATCACCACAGCGAACCTAGCCGATCCCATAATCCCTGCTCTCAAAGATCGCATGGAAATTATTGAGCTATCGGGATACATCGATGAAGAAAAACTTAAAATCGCCAGACAATATCTTATACCTCGACAAATTAAGGAAAACGGGATCAAGGAAGAAGATTTCGTCGTTACGGATGAGGCGATCCTCAACATTATCAATCAATATACACGAGAAGCCGGATTGAGAAACCTTGAAAGGGAAATTGCCAATCTATGCAGAAAAATTGCTCGGAAAATTGCTGAGGGAGAGAAGAAAATCCCCAGGATAACAGCGAAAAATCTGAATAAGTTTCTTGGTGTCCCGAGATTTCTGCCAGACCACGAAAAAAGAGAAAACGAAGTTGGCGTGGCCACTGGTTTGGCCTGGACTCCATATGGAGGAGATGTCCTACACATCGAAGCCACACCAATGGAAGGCAAAGGTAACCTACTTCTTACAGGTCAACTTGGCGATGTGATGAAGGAATCTGGTCAGGCGGCAATGTCGTATTTTAGGTCCAGAGCTTCAAAATTTGGTGTCACACAAAAGTTCTATTTTTCAAAGGATATTCATGTTCATGTTCCAGCCGGAGCTATACCAAAGGATGGACCGTCAGCTGGAGTTACCATGGCCACAGCTATTATTAGCGCCTTCACGGGAATTCCTGTAAGATCAGATGTGGCTATGACCGGAGAGGTTACATTGAGAGGTCGGGTGCTGCCAATAGGAGGATTAAGAGAAAAATCATTGGCCGCCCTTAGGGCTCGTATTTCTATAATCATAGCGCCTGAAGCAAATGAGAAAGACCTTGATGAAATTCCAAAACACATCAGGCGACGTCTGGAATTCAAATTTGTCTCTCACATGGATGAGGTCTTGAAGCTGGCATTGACAGAAAATCCAGAGAAGTCAGATCCAGAACAAAAGGGCCAAGCTAATTCTGAAAAAAAAGCCTCGACTTCCTCAAAAACTATATCTAACAAACCGAAAAGCAGAACCAAAAAAGCCAGCGCCACTAAGTAGAGATCGGA
>JBFXII010000334.1:0-3974 GCA_050176095.1 Desulfomonilaceae bacterium | reverse complement strand
TTCCGATCTAATTCATGTCGAAAACAGTCTGAATCTCCGTCGCCAATTCTGTAGCCCTTTTCCCAAGAAGTCGAAGTTCTTCCGGTAGGTCCGGCAAATTAAGAACCATCGATGAAGTCGTTTCAAATCGCGAACTCAATAATCGTACGGTTTCCCAGATTGCGGGCTTCAAATTTGAATCAAGTGTCTTTGAACCAACCACGTCATCAAAGAAACTAAACAAACGCCGGGCGGATTCTTCTAAATCAGAAATGTTAGAGAGTAATTTTCGAGTTTCAATTTTTTGCTCAGTGAGTTTGGCCCTGAGATCCCTGCAATATCGGTTGATTTTGAAAAGACTTATCTGGAAACCGAGATGCTTAGTGGCTATTTCTTCAAATCCATGAGCCTCGTCAATTATCAAAGCCTCGTATCTTGGAATGACCTCACCATATCCTGAAGCCTTGACTCTAAGGTCTGAAACCAGAAGACTATGATTTACTATCATGATATCAGCTACAGCAGCTCTAGCCTTCATTTTTTGGATGAAGCATCTATCATGATCAGGGCATTTCTTACCAATACATGTTTCAGCTGTCGAGCAAATTTCTGACCAAACCTGGCTGTCATCAGGTAGATCGGCTATTTCGGCTCGGTCTCCTTCGCCTGATTTGTTCGTCTTTGCATACCACTGAAAAATCTGCTGCATCTGCTTTTCTGCTTCTGTGGAATAAAGGCTGGGTTGACGCACAAAATTCTTGAATCTCAAATGACAAACAAAATTTCCACGTCCTTTTAGTAAAGCGGCGTTAAATTTTTGAAAAATGTGTTCTCGTACAAACGGGATGTCTTTATAAAAGAGCTGTTCCTGAAGATTTTTGGCGCCAGTAGAAATTACAACACGCTTGCGTGACAAAGCTGTGGCGATTAGGTACGCAAGTGTCTTTCCCGTTCCAGTCGGAGCTTCTACAATGAGTCTATCTCCTAAATTCAAAGCATCATAAACATGATGAGCCATCTTTATCTGCTGCAAACGGTGCTCGTAATCTTCTATGCAGTCTGCTATCACACCGCTGGGCCCCATGATGCTGTCAATTTTTTCTCTAGAATTCATTTGTCTTCATCAAATTCCAATACTCTTCGAGATAGACTGTAATCATGAGCTGTATTCAAGATGCCTTTTGCCCACAAGGGCTCACCCGTAGCATGAATGTGAACATAAGTTCCGAGCGCATTTTTCCGGAATATGCCGTCATTTTTACCATTGATTCCGTGCCCCCTTAAAACCTCGAAAGCAAAACTATCAGAAGCGGCGTCATTATTGGAAATAAAAGAATAATGAAATTCATGACCAATTAGTGTCGAGCCAACCGGAAAAAAGGGGTTTCTCCGCACCGTTCTTACGTGTATGTAGCCGTGACCCTGTGGTCTCATGGCCAACACGGCGTCGATATCAAAAATTCCTGCCATTGGATAGTTGTTGTTATCTATGGTTAAACTTCGAGACAAGTACATCAGACCACCGCACTCAGCATAAACCGGCAGGCCATTTTCCACAGCATTTCTTAGAGAATTACGAAAAACCCAATTTTCAGAAAGCCTCTCAGCATGAGTTTCCGGGAAACCGCCTCCAATATAAAGAGCGTCTATTACAGGTAATTCTTTGGGTTCAAGCGAATTTATTTCTATCAGTTCAGCTCCCGAATTAACTAGCGCTTCAAGATTCTCAGGATAGTAAAACTGAAAAGCAGAATCTTTCAAAACACCTATTTTCAAACAACTGTGCTCGAATCCTTTTTCATCTGACACAAACAACTGGTTTTCCAGATGCACCTCATTAGCCTCATTAGCTATTTGAACTAATGCGTCAATATCAACATTGTTATCAACTATCTCCGCAGCTTGCTGAACAAATGTTGCAGCTCCAGGATGCTCATGCAAAGGCAATAAACCAAGATGTCTTTGAGGGAAGCTCTCCAGATTCAGTTTATCAATCGACCCTAGAACTTTCAGGGAACAAATATTCTCTATAGATTCAGCCAATATTCTTTTGTGCCTTTGGCCGGCAACCCTATTGACTATTACCCCCTTCAGAATCAGGTTCGGATCCAAAGATTGACACCCAAGCACCAGAGCGGCTGCAGTTCGGGTCATCTTTGTTGAATCGATAACAAGAATCAATGGCGCTTTTAATAGCTTGGCCAACTCAGCAGTCCCAAAACTTCCTACGGAGTCTACTCCGTCAAAAACCCCCCTATTACCTTCAATGATAGAGATGTCAAAATCTTTCGATTTCAAAACAAACGTTTTGAGAATGTCAGAGTTGCTGAAAAGATATGAATCAAGGTTGTGGCAATCTGTTGAAGCTGCAAGTCCGAGCCAGCCGGCGTCAATGTAATCGGGGCCTTTTTTGAAAACAGCTACCTTAAAACCTCGTTTTCGCAGAGCAGCAATTATACCGACACTAATGAGAGTTTTTCCGGACCCACCCTTCAACGCTCCGAGAACTATTCTAGGTATATTTGTAGAAATCATTATCTATTCTGACTCAATTTGAATTGAAGAGCTCTTTTTGCAATAGCCCGTGCCCAGGATGGAACGCCTAGCGCATGCACATGAAGATATGAACCCATCGCATTATTAACGCATATTCCATCGTTGACCCCATCCATTCCGTGTCCCCTAATTATTCTAAAGGCATATACGGGGACGGTCGAGTCTTCCAGTTCAACAGATGAGTAATGGAATTCGTGGCCTCTAATACGTGTTCCCAGGGGATAGAATGGATTTTTCCCCGTCACCTCCACCTCCGTGTATCCCAGACCTTGTGGCTTTTTCTTTAACACCGTTGTTATTGGGAAAACGCCAACCATAGGGAATTCATTCTCATCGAGCATTATTTTTTTTGAAAGATACATCAATCCGCCACACTCAGCATACACTGGCAGGCCGTTTGCCGCCGCCGTAGCCAAAGAGGCTTTGAATAAATGATTTGCAGCCAGGGCTTCAGCATTAGTTTCCGGAAATCCTCCTCCGATATAAAGCCCGTGTATATCTGGAAGTTTCTGGTCATCAAGGGCACTGACCGAAACGAGACTCACGCCGGTAGCTTCCAGAGCATCAAGATTGTCCTGATAATAAAATTGGAACGCTGAATCTTTTAGAAAACCTATTCTCACATCTCCTGGAAAGGACTCGCTGATTTCTGAAGTTAGGTCTGGCCTTGTGACTTCAAGCTTGCCGGCTTTGTTTGCAATCTCAACAACTTTATCCAGATTTATTCCCTTGGAGATAACTGCTTCAACCTGGTCAATCAAGGTCAAAGCTGCCGGGTGTTCCTCAATCGGAAGCAATCCCAGATGCCTCTGAGGAAAATTCTTTAATGTCTGTTTGGCGATGGTTCCAACAGTCGGAATCCCGCATGATCCCATAACAGCGGACTTCATGATGTCCTCATGTCTGCGCCCGGCAACTCTGTTGAGTATTATGCCTTCAAGCATCAAGCCCGGATCCAAAACCTGACATCCCCTAGTGAGAGCGGCAGCAGTCCCGGACATTTTAGATCCTTCAATGATAAGCAGGGTTGGCGCTCCCAATGTTTTTGCTAGTTCTGCTGTGCTGTAAGAGCCTGAGCTGTCAACACCGTCGAATAAGCCTCTAGCCCCCTCTATGATGGCTATGTCCGTATTCGCAGACCTTCTCACAAACGAATCAATGATCACATCTTGTTCCATCAAAAAGGAATCCAAATTGTAACACGGTGAATTCGCTGCCAAACCCAACCAATTTGAGTCAATATAATCGGGACCTTTTTTGAAGACTGAGACTTTTAATCCGCGCCTCCTAAGAGAAGCAATTAAACCAAGAGTAATTAAAGTCTTGCCCGCTCCTCCTTTCAATGCCGATATCAATACCCTGGGAATGTCACAAGTGAATGAATTCATTTCAATCGTAATTTTGGGAAATTATTCGTGAGTCCTGACTTTGCCGAAACA
>JBFXII010000333.1:0-3975 GCA_050176095.1 Desulfomonilaceae bacterium | reverse complement strand
CAAATTTTGTCGATGTCTTTGTTAGACGAGCAACTTTACCATCAATTCCATCAAAAAATCCGGCGACCAAAATAAGGGCTGCAGCTAACAAAAATTGCCCCTTAATAGCCAGAATTATGGCATAGAAACTAAAAAATATACTTGTGAGAGTTAGCAATGACGGGAGAATGAAAATCCCCTTTTTCATTTTTATGATTCTATTTTTCTTGCGCTGAGCCCTTTCAAATGTGTCTTCGACGTCCAGGGGGCGTTGAGCGGGCCGCAGGAACACGCGTCTTTTTCTCGGAGTAGATGCCATTTTATACCCTTTGTGTCGATTTTTGATTGAGCCAACTATTAGATGATATTCGCTCAAACTATTTATAGATATTCTAATCTTTTTCGGCGGGATTTACAAACCATTCGAGGAAAGTTGTATTTGGGATTATTTAGGCCCAATCGCATTAACTTTAGCAATCACCGAAATTCCAGCCCTGACCTTGTCACCCTTATTCACCAATACGGTCGATGTAGGCGGGAAGTAAAGATCAACCCTAGAACCGAAGCGAATAAGTCCCATTCTTGCTCCCTGAACAACATCATCTGATTCTCTGACCCAACAGGCTATTCTACGAGCTATTTTCCCTGCAATTTGAACTACTTCAACAAGTCCGAAAGAAGTCTGGACTAGAACGGCGTTTCTTTCGTTCAGAGTTGATGAATCAGCGTCTCGGGCATCCAAAAATGAACCTGCAAAATGTTTGATCCGTAAGATTTTGCCTGATACGGGCCACCTATTTATATGCACATTAAATACGGACATGAAAACACTGACGCGCGTATAAGGTCCGTTTCCTAAGGGACTCATCGCGATTTGCGGATCTACGGACATTACCCTGCCGTCGGCGCTTGAAATAATGTAATCAGGGTCTTTAGGACCACTTCTTTCGGGATTGCGAAAAAAAAACCCGACAAGAAGAGCTGAAAAAAGGAAAACTGTTGACAAGATGTTCAGGTCATAGAGCCAGAAGATAACTGCCATTAGCATCAACGGTATTAGAAAAATGAGTGATTCTCTGGCTATAAATTCGTGGTGACCGTCCGGTGATTTCATTCAGATAGCTCCGAATATCGAGTTGATTTCCGACCCCTTGGAAGAGCGACCGTTCCAGTTCTAATCAGTTCTAAAATTCCTAATGGAGTCAAAAGTTCAATCATTGCCTCGATCTTACCCGCTCCCCCGGTTATTTCAACAATCATCGAATCTGAAGCAATATCGACTATCTTACCTCGGAAGATATCTACTATCCTAAGCACGTCCGCCCTTTTGGATGAAGTGGCCTTGACGCGTACCAAAGCCATCTCACGATCCACATAATCTCCCTGAGTTAAGTCTTGAACCTTGATTACATTTATGAGCTTTCTGAGCTGTTTTATAATCTGCTCAATTATGGCTTCACTGCCATAGGTCACCACAGTCATTCGAGAAACGTCAGGGGCCATTGTAGGCGCCACACTCAACGAGTGGATATTGAACGCCCTTCCCGAGAACATGCCTGACACACGAGCCAGAACGCCCGGTTTATTCTCCACTAGTACTGAAATAACGTGTCTGCTTTCCATTTTAAACCAGAATCATTTCTCTTAAAGAAGCGCCAGCTGGAACCATTGGGTAAACTCCCTCCTCCCTATCAACGACGAAGTCCATTATTACTGGACCCGCAGTTTCTAGGGCCTTCACTATCAATGGCTCAACTTCGTTAGTTTTGGTAGCCCTCAATCCCAAAGCTCCGTAGGCTTCAGCCAGTTTGACAAAATCCGGGGCTACCATAATATCGGTATGAGCATAGACATTGTCGTAAAAACGTTCTTGCCACTGTCTTACCATGCCCAAATAGCCATTGTTCAGAATCGCAATCTTTACCGGCAAATTATATTGTTTTACAGTTGCAAGTTCTTGAATATTCATCTGAATGGAGCCATCTCCAGCAATATCAATCACTATCTTGTCCGGAAAAGCGATCTGAGCTCCAATAGCGGCTGGAAATCCATATCCCATAGTCCCGAGACCACCAGAGGTTAGAAATGTTCTTGGGCTGTCAAAAAGATAGTATTGCGCTGCCCACATTTGATTCTGACCAACTTCTGTAGATATTATCGCTTTCCCGTTGGTGAGTTCATAGAGCTTTTCTATAACATATTGAGGCTTGATTATGTCGGTTGTTCTATCAAACCTGAGCCGTTGCTCATTTCGCCAGGCAGTTAGCTGAGCATGCCAGCTCTTGAGACACTCACCACATTCTTCAGATTGTCCTTCTTGTCGAAGCGCCTCAATTAGTTTTTCCAAGGCATCTTTGGCGTCACAGACTATTGGAACATCGACTTTAATATTTTTCTGGATGCTAGTCGGATCTATATCTATATGAATTATCTTGGCATTCTTAGCAAATTCCTCGACTTTCCCTGTGACACGGTCATCAAATCTTGCGCCTATGGCCAAAAGTAGGTCTGCATGATTCACTGCCATGTTTGCCCTGTAAGTTCCATGCATTCCAAGCATGCCAAGCGACAAGGGGTGGGTTCCTGGGAAACAACCCAGCCCCATCAATGTCATGGTCACCGGAAATCCTGTCATTTTGACAAAAGTCAGCAATTCTTCGTGACTACCCGACGTAAGAACGCCTCCACCTGCGTAAATAACCGGGCGCTTTGCTTCACGAATCAGTTCCGCAGCCCGAGCGATCGAAGGAGGATGAGCTTTAAGGGTAGGTTTATAAGTCTGAATCTCTATTTGCTTGGGGTAATCAAACTTGGCCTTGGCCTGAATTATGTCTTTAGGCAAATCTACTAGTACTGGTCCTGGACGTCCTGTACATGCAATGACAAAGGCCTCCTTTATGATATGGGCCATGTCATCGACCTTTTGAACCAAATAGTTGTGTTTTGTGCAAGGTCTTGTAATTCCTACTATGTCAGCTTCCTGGAAGGCGTCATTGCCGATCAGCGGCGTAGGCACTTGACCTGTAAAAACAATGACAGGAATAGAGTCCATGTAGGCCGTTGCCAACCCTGTCACGGTGTTAGTCCCCCCAGGCCCTGAAGTTACCAAGCAAATACCGGGTTTCCCAGTAGCACGCGCATATCCATCTGCGGCGTGAACTGCGGCCTGTTCATGTCTGGTCAATATGAATTTGAAATCCTCTGAAAAATGTCGGACAATGGCATCGAAGATATCAATTACCGCCCCACCAGGGTATCCGAAAATTGTGTCTACACCCTCCTCCTTGAGGGCTCTTAAAAGAATCTGCGCTCCATTAATTTTCATTTCGTGTAACAGCCTGTAGGAGTAAATCCATGTGGAATTTTATGAACTTTCAGCTCTGAGTTTTGAGAGGATTTTTTCAATTTGATCCTTGCCTCTGAGTTTCTTTTTTTGAATTGTTTTGCGTTCTAATTCCTCAGATGGTGTGAGATAGACTCGTCGATTGAAAACTTCAAGTTGTTCCTCAAATTCCAGGTGTTCCTGCCAAAGTTTATTCAGCTCCGGTTCACGATCTTTACACCGTTCGATAAGTTCAAGATCCCGTTTTTCCATCTCAAGACCCTTTTCGTGGAATTTTGTTTCGGCGTGAGGCAAATTTATACGCTGTGACCAATTTTTTGTCAATAAACCCATGGGCAGCGCGACAATGATGGGGATTGTTTTTAATAGCAATTTCGAAATGAAAAAACTTGCTAAAAAATGTCTGTAGGGTTTATGTTACAAAAAGTAGTTTCCTCATAAAATAATCCAGATACATAACGAAGCGGCGAGACTAGTTGCAAAACCGGGGCCGCTTTCTTCAGATTTTCTTAATTCAAGGAGGACAGCAAATGGCTGAACTGCCGAAGGTAAAATATTCGGGCAAGATACGCGAGGTAACGATAGGCAAACCGGGCGCAGAGTTGGTATTGGGGGGTGAGACCGGTTATAGTTTTTATAGTTTTGAGGGCAAC
>JBFXII010000332.1:0-4034 GCA_050176095.1 Desulfomonilaceae bacterium | reverse complement strand
CGCTGATCCTGGATATTTCTCAGGACTTTTGCCCATCAGGCAAGGATCGATGAAATCAACTCTCGCACCAAAACTCATCGCCAAAAACTGATGGCCTCCGCAAATCCCCAGTACAGGAATTCCAGAATCCCTAATGGTCTTAACGAGAAATTTCCTGAATACCTCAAGCGCTGCGCCCAAGCGTCCTGTATAGCGCCTCCATGGTGTCCCTTGAGGGCTGAGGATCAAGAAATGGGACTCCTTGCGGTGTTTCTCTATAAGATCAATCTCGGAGAAATGAAGATGCTCCAGGTCGATTGACAAAACCCCCCCGTTCGATGCGCGCAAATCCAGTTTTTCACAAATATTAGTCTTGAGTTCTTGAAACCGGGAAGTGTCTGGTGAGCCTAACTCCAGGTCGATCAAAAGACCCCGAAGAGTTAAGGTTTCTTCATGAGGTGAAATCGAGATCACAATTGGCGTATTCCATCACGGAGTTTCAAACACGCTTATCAATTAAGATGCAACCTGATCATAGCGAGGCTTCGAAAGAAGGCAATCTCTAATTATAACCCCAACTACCATACGGCGCTCCCCAAACGGGATAGGGACGTCTCAGAATAACCTTGTAAGTATCGCCATCTATAGCCCTGAACAATCCCTGGATTGACCAGTCAGGATAAAGAAATCCTTCAAAGGTATGCCCGTCCTTGCTGCCAAATATGTAGTTCCCTCGAATTTTTCCCTGAATGGAGAACTTGGCGCGACCGAAAAAATTGCCGCCCTCTACGACACCGGTTATGTCCTCTCCATTTTGATGAGTTATATTAACGCTACCTTCTGCTCCAAATATGCTGCCCTTGGCGTTTCCAACCCACAGGCCCCTAATGTCCGACGCCAATGCTGAGCCGCATGTAACTCCAATGATCACCAACGAAATAAATATGTAATGCAATTTGTTCATCTTAATAGACCCTTGGCCCCATAATATAACATAAAGTTTCTAAAAAGTGTAGCTGCAAGATTGGCCATCAAAACCGATCACCTCAATTGCAACTATTGGTCAAATCGTTAACCGACTCCAACCAATTGCATAATCATCCTGGGCTTAAAAAACCATATGTCCTTGACACATTCGATTGGCTATGTCAAAAATGACATAGGCTATGGGAGTTCGAAATCCCTCCGCCTTTCAATAACTTTCGCGACTGAAGTCTTTGGGGGAGCAATGGATTACAGATTCGTCAGAACCACATGTCCATATTGTGGATGTGGCTGTGAGATGCTCTTAGAAGTTGAAAACGGTAAACTCGTAGGCACATATCCGTCGAAAACGAGCCGTATGAACAATGGCAAACTCTGTATAAAGGGTTGGAACGCCCATGAATTTGTTCATAGCCCCGACCGTTTGACAAAACCCCTCATACGAAAGAATGGTACACTACAGGAGGTTTCCTGGGACGAGGCTTTTGACTTCACGGCGTCCAGATTGGCTGAGATCAGAGACAATCACGGGCCTGACAGCTTATCTTTCCTCACTTCAGCGCGTTGCACGAATGAAGAGAGTTATTTGATGCAAAAGCTCTGCAGAGCGGGTTTCGGAGTAAATCACGTAGACCACTGCGCCCGGCTCTGACACGCTCCAACGGTGGCAGGTCTTGCCGCCGCTTTCGGAAGTGGAGCCATGACAAATTCGATCCCGGAAATCGAGGACGCTGACTGCATATTCCTGATCGGTTCTAATACGACTGAGGCTCATCCATTGGTAGCTCACCGGGTGTTCCGCGGCAAACTCAGGGGAGCCACCCTGATAGTAATAGACCCTCGAAAAATTCAGCTCACCTTACAGGCCGACATACATTTGAGGATAAATTTCGGGACGGACGTTGCCTTTATCAATGGGTTGATGAAAGCAATCATCGACAATAACTGGCACAATACTCAGTTCATCGAAGAGCGAACCGAAGGCTTTGGGGAACTCAAAAAACATCTCGACAAATTCTCATTGGATGAGGCGTCGCGAATCTCAGGCATTTCTGTTGAAGATATCCTGAAAGTGGCAAAGCTCTATGCGACTTCAGCCAAATCAACCATCCTTTACACCCTCGGCATCACGGAGCACTCCCATGGTGTAGACAATGTCAAATCTCTTGCAAATCTCGCAATGATTACAGGGCAGATTGGCAGACGCTCAACAGGTGTGAATCCGTTGCGCGGTCAAAACAATGTTCAGGGCGCCTGCGATATGGGTGGTTTGCCCAATGTATATCCGGGATACCAAGTGGTTACGGACGACAATGTTAGGGCCAAATTCGAAAACGCCTGGAACGCCAAACTCTCCAACAAGGTAGGCTACACGATCCCGGAAATGATGGACCGTCTTATCGATGGAAGTGTTAAAGGCTTGTATATATTGGGTGAAAATTCGGTCATGAGCGACCCGGACACTCACCATGTGCATCATGCGTTGACATCAGCTGAGTTTCTGGTTGTTCAGGACATATTCATGACTGAAACGGCCGAACTGGCTCATGTAGTTCTTCCGGGAGCATGCTGGGCCGAGAAGGATGGAACCTTTGCAAACACGGAACGCAAGGTTCAACGTGTTCGTAAGGCAGTTGAGCCTCCTGAAGGGACAATGCCTGATTGGATGGTCATCAGTGCGATAGGTAGACGCCTGGGCATAAGCATGAGCTATGCGTCTCCGTCCGAGATTTATGATGAAATGGCAAGCCTGTCGCCCGCGTTTGCCGGCATTAACTATGAAAGACTGGAATCCGGTGGAATTCAGTGGCCCTGTCCAACTCCCGAGCATGCGGGAACCGGTTTTCTGCATGAGGGAAGATTCAGCCGAGGCAAAGGGCTTTTTCATGTGATAAGCTATCGACCATCCGAGGAGCTTCCCGATGATGATTATCCGATACTCTTGACTACCGGAAGGCGTTTTGCCCATTATCATACCCGTACAATGACCGGAAGATGCCCTTCGCTCCATAACGAGTTCCCAACTCCAAGAGCCCAGATAAACTACGCGGATGCTGATAGCATGGGTCTAAAAGATGGTGATCTGGTCAAGATAACGTCTCGTCGGGGAACATTGACCACTCCCGTGCAACCCGGTGACATAGTCCCTCAAGGAGCTGTCTTCATGGATTTCCATTTCATGAAAGCAAATCCGAATGTCCTCCTGGGAACCTCATTGGATCCGGTTTCAAAAACACCCGATTACAAGGTTTGCGCAGTGAAAATGGAAAAAGCCGATGAGGATGCCATGGAATAAAAATCAATCCTGGATATAGCTGAAATAATAGAAAGCCGCCGACTACATCGAACCGACATTGAGACTCTTCACGCTCAGGTCTCCATTCTCAAATTCCAGTACATTCATGTGGCCGTAGTCCTGCCTGATGGTCAGTAGCTTCGAAAGCTCAATTCCCATGACATGACACAGAATGACCCTGTTAACTCCCGCATGGCCTACAATCAAAACATGACCTGTAATGTTTGCGACTATATTCTCAAATATCGGAATGACTCGTTGAGCCAGGTCGTGAAAGCTTTCCCCATCAGGCGGACGGAACATTACTATATTCCTGCCACGTTCCTCCCATTCCACAGGCCACGCCTCCTTAACATCAGCAATGCTCCTGCCTTCCCACCGGCCCAAATGTATTTCTCTTAATTGACTAAGACGAACTATGGGCATTTCCGCCTGCCCGACGAATATTTTAGCGCTTTCATGGGACCTAATGAGGTCGCTGCAGTATATACTCTTTAATCCGACGTCTTTAAGAGCCTCACTCCACCACAGGGCCTGGTCTCTACCTTTGTCGGTCAAAGGAATGTCCACCTGACCAACGAATTTACCCTTGAAGTCCAAATCGACTTCGCCGTGCCGCATTAGAAAAATATTCAAAACAGGCAAATTATTTTCACTTTGATAATTGCGCAAAGAACTTTTCAATTGGATGTCCGAGAATTATTTCCACGTGAGTTTGCGCTGTTTTTGCGTCCATAAAACGACTGTGAACCATTGTTTTTATACGGGGATTGTT
>JBFXII010000331.1:0-4035 GCA_050176095.1 Desulfomonilaceae bacterium | reverse complement strand
CACCCAGGGCGCTCGCCATCCTCCAATATCAATGACTTGATTTCCGGGAACTCTTTTGTGGCTTCTTCGAACTTTGGGGCGTTGTCAGAGTCCGTAATGACACATTTGATATGACTTGCGCCCAATCTATACTCGATATCCTTTTGTGTTAACTGTGTTGTTCCGGGAACTGCTATAATCCCTGCCTTAATCATGCCGATCATGCATTCCCACCATTCGGGAATCCTTGACATGACTATCATCACATGGTCCCCCTTGACCAGGCCGACGGAATTCAGAGCATTGGCAACCTGGTTGGAACGCTCTCTAAAATAAGCGAAACTAAGCCTACGCTCCTGATTGTTGTCCCCTGCCCAAAGCATCATCAGTCGAGCCGGATCTTCGGCAAACCTGTCGATCATGTCGAATCCAAAATTGAAATATTCAGGGCAATCCAACTTGAAATTGGCGGACGTTTCAGCGTAACTCCGCATGTTATGAATAGAATCCGTGTACTCAAAACCCATCGATTTTTCTTCTCCTTGAATTATCTGGAGCGCTGAGTGATAATCGCGAGCGCCAAAACGCCACTTGAAAGATCTCTCAAGGCTATGAAATAATCTACCAGTTTTATTCAAATTTATAAAAACGTCAATTAATTTGTTAATTATTTCGGATAATGGTTAAATTCCAAACTATTACCTCAATAAATTTAATCTTTTTGTTTGCTTATCAGTATCGTGCAGTATTTCCACGGCTCTGAGAGCAGCCCTGATGCCTCGCAATTCGAAGTCTTCACAACAGTCCCATGTATTGTCAATTCTGTTGCAAAACACGACTGTGACGCCACCGGCGCGCAAATTGTACGAAGACACGGAGGCCAAAGTTATGAATACCGACATCTCCATTTCAAAGTTCAAAACCCCCTGATCTGACAATCTACGTACCTTGTCGGTGTCCGTTGACGGAAATCCCGGGACTTTTCTGCATTGGCCTGCATAAAAGTCTGCAGTGGTGCAGGTCTTACCCACATGATACGGCAAGGCCAGCTCCTTGGAGGCCTTCACTAGAGCTGCCAATACGACAGGATTCGATCGGAAACTCCTTGTTGGATCAGCATAATAGTGAGTCGTATTCTCTTCCCTTATACATTCGTCGGTCAATATAAGCTCTCCCGGGGCTATGCCGGATTGCAGGGCCCCGCATGTCCCGACTCGTATGAACGTCGCGTCCGGTTGACACTGAGCAGCCTCCACAAATGCAATGGCTGTCGCCGGAGCTCCTATCCCGGTCCCCATTACCGTTACAGGAACACCATTGTAGAAACCCGTGTAAACCACGAACTCCCTATTCGCTCCCTTGAGTTGTCTTTCCTGAAGAAAATTCGCAATGATGTGGGTTCGCTCCGGATCCGCGCAAGCAATTACATAAGGAGCGATATCTCCAGCGCCGCAGGCTATGTGATAGAATTTTCCATGGCTGTCAACGGGCAAGTCACATAAATTTGTCAACTTCCGGCTCCTTCTCAGTCAAGTTCGTTCTGGATGCGCTACTCTTGGAGTTCAATCAAATGAACCTTATCATTTAGCCCGTTTTTCGAATAGAGCAAAATGCTTGATTAATTAATATGTTGCAAGAAAAAATAATTTAGCGGGTGACAAATATAAAATTAAGGTTTATAATAAAGTTAACCAATCAGATAAATATAAGCTCTATAACAAGTCCCGCCAGACATCCCTCCCGATTCTACAATCTCGCCTCTCCTTTTCAACATTGTATAACCATTTCAAATTATCCGGTAGTTAATGATCCGTTGGAACATAAAAAGGGGGAGCAATGACGTGAAGTAGTAACCAACATGGTAAATCAGGGAAGTCCTTATCGAATGAAATGCAATCTGGCTGTCAGTTAACCACTATGTGATTCGAGGGTATTCGCAAGATGAATCATCATTGGCAAGCAGTCGATGTGAATCGGGGATTTCGTGATAACAATTTCAAGGAAAAGGTCCGCGAGGCTAATCCGATTGTGGAGGTGTTCAAGGACCTGTTCCCTGGGAATTACAGGAATGACAGATCTAATGCTATCTGCCCGTTTCACAATGACGATAATGCCAGTCTGAGTTTCCTGCCGGCTCATGATCGAGGCTCAGCAAAGTCTTTCAATTGTTTCGGCTGTGGACAGAAAGGTGATGTCTTCAAGCTCGTCGAGTTAGCGCGAGGAACAGACTTCAGGGGCGCTGTGGAGTATCTGGCTGCCCGAAGGGGAATGAGCCGAGCAATAGCCATCAGGCCTCATGAGCAACCTGAACAGGTTTACACGTATTATGACACTTCGGGCAAATATCTGTATGAAAAGCGCAGATATCCTGGGAAGAAATTCGTCATCTACTCTAAGGACGCAGATGGCAAGGATATCAAGGGTAAGGGCAAGAGTAAATCCATCCTTTACAATGCATGGCAAGTATTCTCAAACCCATTGGAGGATCCTGTCATTTACACGGAAGGGGAAAAAGACGCCGAAGCTCTTAAGTCAATCGGTTTTTGCTCAACTACTTGCGGTGGAGTGAATTTATGGGGCCAGGTAGTAACCTCTCAGAGTCACCTTATTCTTCAGGATCGGATAGTCTGGATAGTTGGAGATAACGACAAGGCGGGAACAAAGCACCAGATGGACGTGGCCAATACATTGGCCAGGATCTCCAAAGAGGTGAAAATCCTTAAGCTGCCGATGAAACCCTCCAAGTCCACAAAAGATTTTTCTGATTTCTATTCGATGAGGATTGGGGAAGGCAAGACTCTCGAGCAAATAAAGGACGAGATTATTGAACTGGCCCAAAAATCACCGGTCTTCACAGTTGAAGAGCAGACCACGGAGACCGGTTTTAATCTCCGGAACAAGCGTGAATTCGAAGCCTCCGAATGGATAAACGCCTTATTGGACAAACATCGCATGATCTATCATGCAGGAAGATTTCACGTCTACAAAGATGGCCGTTACGAGACTATTTTTGATACGGATGTCAAGATAGGCGTAATGCTTGAAAGGTTGGGCGGCCCGGAACTCTCCAAACACAATATCCAGCAAATCATCTACAAGCTGGCTATACGGCTTGATAATATTCAGGACCAAAAGAAGCTCGTTGTAAATGATCCATGGATATTGAATCTCAGTAATGGATGGGTGGATCTCAGGGACGAAAAATATACCTTCAAGCCTCATACGCCTGATCTGCTAACCACTTTCAAGAGTGAAATCAGCCTGAATTTGCAAGCCAGGTGTCCGAAGTTCGATGAATTTCTGGATCAGCAATTTCCCGGACTTCAAAATCTGATATGGGAGATGTTGGGCTATCTGCTCATACCATCAACCAAATATCAGGTGGCCTTCCTGATAAAAGGCCCGGGGGAAACCGGAAAGTCAACGCTGGCTGACATCATCGGGCTTCTTCTTGGTGGGAAAGAAAGATGTTCCAATATAAGTATCAACAAATTGGGACACAGATTCTATCTCACCGAACTCGAAGGAAAGCTGGCCAACATCACCGTGGAGACGGAAGTCAAGGGCGACGTGGTGGATAGTGTCTTGAAGAGCGTCATAAGCGGCGACCCAGTTGATGTAGAGAAAAAATTCGCCGACGTCAGATCCATGATTCCGACAGCCCGATTGGTGGTGGTGACAAACGCATTCCTGAGGACGGCCGATACGTCCCATGCGTTTTTTAGAAGGTGGATCGTTATTCCAGCCATTGTCCAGATCCCCAAAAAAAAGATCAGGGACTACTCAAAAAGACTTTTTCACGAGGAAAAAGAAGGAATCCTGCTCAAGGCACTGGCCGGACTTATCAGACTCAAGAAACAGGACGGTTTCACTGAAGTCGAATCGAGCATGAAAATGAGGCGTGAATGGGAAGAAACGGTTGATCTGGTAAAATACTGGGCCTCCAGAAACATAGTTTCGTCCAGGGATGAGATTATAAAGTGGGCTGACATGGCGCCTCATTGTAATGACTTCCTGCGATCGGAAGGCTACAGGAGTTCATTCTCAACCAGGGAG
>JBFXII010000330.1:0-4040 GCA_050176095.1 Desulfomonilaceae bacterium | reverse complement strand
CGATCTAACTGCTGACAAAATTGTCCTCTCCACAGGTAGAATAACTTCTGAAGTTCTCGTAAAGGCTTCTCGAAGCTCTTTTCCAATAATTGTGTCTCGTTCCAGCGCCTCATCAATGGCTGTTATGATGGCCCAACAGTCTGCAATTGACGTGGTGACATATGTCAGAGGAGGCAGGTTTAATTACTTCTCAAACGGAGGAGTAGAATTAATCAACGACATGGAACAAACGACTTGATCTTAAAAGACTGAGCATCGTCAAAATATTTTATGGATTATGTTATCCAACTGTAATGGAATCAACTAGGTGTTAAAAAACTCACTAGCGTTTACGGTTTCTGTGAGGAATGAAACATGTTGGATCCTCTGATAGATAATCACCATTAGATAGCGCCATTGCTCTGCCTCTACATCCTCCGCACAGAGTGCTGTATCTACAATCCCCACACTTTCCACTCATACGCGTTTCCCTGTTTCTCAAGTCATTAAAGACGGAAGAATTTCTCCATATATCCAAGAACCTTTCGTCTCTGACGTTTCCACAATTGATAGGAACAAATGGGCACGGCCAAACATCTCCGTTAGGTTTTATATATACAAAGCCTCTTCCCGCAGAGCATCCGTGAAATAGTTTCTCGGCAAGAGATAGCCTCCACCCGTCTGTTATTCCACGGCTTTCCAACAGGTGAGGCCAGTATTGTGGACCAGCGACTGGCTCAATAATGGTTCTTGATGTCCGCTGTTTTTCTTTGAGAAAATGAGTCAGCCTCTCATTCTCTTTTAAATCTAACTTTGCATCACCGATGGCTTCTCCGCGCCCTACAGGCACCAATTGATACATCAGCATGATACTTGCCCCGATATCATCGGCAAGATCAACGAGTTGGGATAGCTCGTCAAAATTGTAAGACATGGCAGTAACGTTAATTTGGAGTAGAATGCCGGCTTTCTTAATTGCTCTAATGCCGCGCATTGCACAATCAAAGGCATTACGATTGTTGCGAACAAAGTTGTGTGTTTCCTTGTTCGCAGAGTCCAGACTGATGGCAGCCCCCACAACCCCCGTCCTTTTCATTTCTAAGGCCATTTTGTCATCTATTATCATCGCGTTAGTCGCTATGACATTTTTGAATCCAACAGACTTTGAGTGGGCAAAAAGTTCAAATATGTCATTCCGAACAGTCGGTTCGCCTCCAGTGAAAACCAACATCCGAAATTCTTGAGCCAATGCTAATTGCTCAATAAATCTTTTTCCCTGATTTGTGTCCATTTCATTAGACGAAGGGCGTCCACCAGTTGCATGGCAATGGATGCAATTCAGGTTACACGCGCTGGTAACTTCCCACGCCGGATGCGCTGGAAATCCTATGCACCCCATGCCTATGGCTCCAGCAGAAACTGGCATAGACTTGAAGCCAGAATCAAAAGACCAGTTTAGAAATTTTTTCCAACCGACAAGAGAGCCAAAAAGAAAAGCGCTTGCCGATTGTCTGATTAACAGACTCACAGGCGAATAGAATGGTTTGACTTTGTATTGATCCATAGTCGTTTCAACTTTTTAGAAAATGGAATCCGGTTTAACGTCAGGTTAGCGCAAAGGCCATGATGTACGACAACGTAGTTCCAAGATTCACTAAGATGCCCAGTCCGCAAAGGATCTCCAATTTAGCAGGGTCTTTCCAATCTCCCCGAATGAAACCTCGAACACATTGGACCGATATTAGGAATGGGAAAACATAAAAGATCAAAGCAACCCAAGGAACTCCAGCGATAATGCTCAAACCGAAAAACATGTTAGAACCAATAGAAAATATAGTGTAAATCCAAACTCCTCTGGGTCTTCCGATTCTTGTAAGCAAATTCCTTTTTCGAGCTGCCCTGTCACTTTCGTAGTCGGGATATTCATTGGCAAATATGACATTGAAAATGGTTCCAGCGATTGGAACTGATACGAAAAAAGAAATCAACGGGATTTCTCCCAATGGCAGGTAGACACCCGCAGCCACAGTTAGAAAGCCATAACAAAAAAATATCCAAAACTCTCCAATTCCGCTGGATACCCATCTAAAAGGTGGTGAAGAGTAAAAAAAACCCCCAATGATACCAATAGCCCCTATTGGAATAGTCCAGGGGCCAGTTCCTAGCCCAAGCCAGATTATCAGGCCCAATACTATAGCCATTCCTATGGAAAAAACTCCTGCGGCAAGCGCTTGTTTGCGTGAAATTAACTTCAGTGGAATCACTCCTGATCCCCCTGCAAATTTGCTTGGTCCACGTGACCAAGATATTCGATCTTCACGGTAGTCGAAACATTCGCCTGAAAGATGGGTGGCAGACATAATCAGTATCACAGCCAAAGACCCGGTGGCCCAAAGCCACCAATCAAAACTCTCCAAATGATGGTAGGAAATAGTAGCCCCGAGAGTGTAAGGAAATACCCCCACAGTATGAAAAGCAGGGCGAAATGCAGTGATCCATACCCTTAATTTTCCGGGAGAAGCAAAGGAGTCTTTCAACTGGCATTCCTTTCTCGAAGTACAAAATTGGCAAAAGGGGGCAACTATTCTGACCATATGGTCATTATTTTCGCATTTAAAGAGCGGTCGACAGGACCGCTCCATCTAAAAGGCACTAATTTCTATAGCTCAGAAAAGATTTCTCAGCTGGCTTTGGCTATTTCCTCACCTATTTTTTCAACTCTGACTGCACATACCTTGAATTCCGGTATCTTGCAAATTGGATCTAATGCGGTGTTGGTAAGTTCATTTGCATTTGCTTCCATGAAATGGAAGCTCATGAAAATGGTTCCAGGCTCCACTGTATCCGTAACAAACGCTTTGGTGACCACATCCCCTCGTCGTGAAACGACACGACAATCCTCAAAGTTACTGATTCCGAGTTCCTGAGCATCGTAGGGATGTATCTCGAACTGACCTTCCGGCATTTCGTTTTCAAGTGTCGGAGAATTTCTGGTCATGGTTCCAGTATGATAGTGAGGGAAGTATCTTCCCGTAGTTAGCAACAAAGGAAATTCATCGTCGGCTAGTTCCTCTGGAGGCCGATATTCAATTGCATGGAATAGACCTCGTCCACGTGTAAAACGTTCTGTATGGAGTATAGGTGTTCCCGGATGGTCATTCTTTGGGCAAGGCCACGCAATACTCTCACTTTCGATTCGCTCATAAGTTATTCCACCATAGCTAGGAGTTACCTGAGCGATTTCCTTAAAGATGTCTTCTGCGGATTCGTATGACATTGGGTAGCCAAATCGCGTGGATAAGTCACAAATGATCTGCCAGTCAAGACGAGATTCGCCTACTGGTTGAACCGATTGACGTACGCGCATGACCCTACGCTCGGTATTTGTGAATGTTCCGTCCTTTTCCGCGAATGATACGCCGGGAAAAACCACATGAGCCAGCTTGGCGGTATCGGTCAAGAATATGTCAATTACCGCAAGAAATTCGGCCTCCTGAAGAGCATGCTTCACATGTCTAGAATCAGGATCACTGCCGACTGGATTCTCTCCAAGGATAACCATTCCTTTGATTGAACCATCCTCCAATCCGTGCATCATTTCCATGATCGTGTAGCCGACCTTGGAAGACAAGTTCGCCTGCCAAGCATCCTCAAACTTTTTCTTGTTATTTTCGTCTGTTACAGCCTGATAGGCAGGATAGACATTGGGCAATCCGCCCATATCACAAGCCCCCTGAACATTGTTTTGACCTCTCAAGGGATTAACTCCCGTCGAGGGTCTCCCGATCTGTCCTGTCAACATAGCCAAGTTCGCGAGGCTTTTTACATTGTCAACTCCATGGGAATGCTGTGTAATTCCCATGGCATACAATATTGTAGATTTTTCCGAAGTCGCAAATGTCTCAGCAATTCGGATTATGTCATCGACGCTCACACCAGTGATTTGAGTAACTTTTTCTGGAGGATAATCATTCAATACTTCCTGCAGCTTCTCAAAGCCCTCCGTTCGATCTTCGATGAATTTCTTATCGTGCAGACCCCTGTTGATAATAACATTCATG
>JBFXII010000329.1:0-4052 GCA_050176095.1 Desulfomonilaceae bacterium | reverse complement strand
GGGATGCAAGAAATACCAACGATCAAGGATTCGCGGCAAATGCTAGCCTCTCAAACCTGGTCAGAGCGCGCCGCACGGGCTCCAGCAGGGGGCAGTCGGCCGTGTACTCGGAGCATGCTGGAGAAAATGGGTAATGCGCCACTTGGCGGACTGCTACGATCCAGCCCGCCGAACTCAACGCAGAAGTTCTATTCTTTGACATGAGAGGCCTTGGCGGTGGCAAAGCCATGCTCGGAGAGTGCCAGATTGTTCATCAAGCATGGCGGTGCTTCTGAAGGAGGGTGCCCAAACTGACTGAGGTTGGTCAATGCGACATCGAACGCCGAAGAACCCAATTACGCTAAGCTTGAAGAAATGAACATTCAAAGAGCTGAAAAGGGGGCATTACTTTTAACTCAGCAAGAAACAGGGGGATGAATGTATGTGCATGTAGACAGTATTAATAATAAGTTCAGAAAATTGATCTCAAAATGTTGCAATAGATTAACTAAAAAAACATTGGTCTCATTAATCTCAGCCATTAATAGTAACTCGATGGGATCAAAAACTGTCCTTGAATTTAGCAATAACATAAAAAAACTAAAAATAGAATTTGAAAAAAACAAAAAAAATAATACACTTTACATTGATTCTGGTGGATACAGCATAATTACTGGAGATGTGAGATTTAGTAGCACTAAAAGAGCAATTGAATGTTATAACAAGTTCATAGTAAATGAAGAAAGCACTTTTGACAGGGTATTCAGCCTCGACATTCCTTACTGGGGAAATCACCAAGATTCAAAGCACCTGTCAAGGTTAAATTTGGAGAAATTTAACACAATATCAACTGAATATCTCATTGATTCTATATCTAATAATAAGCAACTTGCAGAAAAGTTACACTTTGTGTGGCACTTTAAATTGAAGAGTCAGTTTCATGTATGGAGGAATATATTCAAATCTCATGGGATTTCGAGTGTAACCGCAAAGTATGCTATCGGTGGTCTTGTGGGTCTACGTGAGCGCTTTCAGACTGCTAACGGCAGGATCCTGGACTTTTCGCCCTTCACGTCAATGGCGGTCAAGTGCCTGGCAGAACACCTCAGTGGCCCGTTGTGCTCCCAGCGGTTCTGCCTCCACTTCCTTGGGATCAATCACCCTGTCGATCGGATTCAGATTGCCCTCATCGACCTGGTCTTTGGTGAATTTTGCGGCAGATATGGATACCCGAAACCCGAGTTGACCTATGACACGATCAACTACACGATCAGCGCCATGAACAACTCAAGATCGCTTAAGATCTGTTCCTATGAAAATGGCGCATTAACCAACTACAATAGCTTCGTTAAAGTTCCAAGCAACATTATCAAAAAAGTTTATGTTACTGACGAAGAATATGAAGTATATAAGAACGAATCACAAAGGTTTATTAACAACGAAAAATATAATATAATTGATTTCCTTTCGCCTCTGAATGTTTACTCTGAAAAGTCAAAGGATGCGTTTTTTGCAGATTCAATGAAAAAACTTGAGATTCACTCAGAAATTTTAATGCAAATTGACAGCAATATTTTCTACAATCATATTATCAGAAAAATTAATAATTTATTTTTTACACTTTGTAACACTATATCTGACAGTTTCAAACCTTCATTAACTACAAACTGTGTTGAGTTGTTCCTGGGTGTTCGCCACCTTCTGAATGGTGACATGAGTAATATCGATACTCGAGTAGAAAAAACAATTGGGACTTTACGTCTTCCAGATCCATTTATTTAACAATATCGAACGGCGATGTCCTCACAACTTCGCCGTTCACAATCGTTATCACATCTGGGCCAGAGACTGGATATCGCCCTGATCCAATTGCTAGAAAAGCTTGTCTGACAACACGGCTTAGACGACCAAAGGCGGAATTTTCCGTAAGACAATCCTACCCCATCTTCAGCACCTCCCTGTTAACGATAACTCTACTTACCAATGAATAAGCCCTCGACAGTCGTTTGCGATAACTAAAATCATGTACGTATGGCCCACACCAAACTCCACTTGAGATTCCTCAAACAGATAATGGAATGAAAATGAACCGGTTACCATCGGTAATTCAGTCCAGCACGTCGTGTACTGGAGGTGAAAATTTGCTTCATGCCGCCCGTCTTCATTCCTCGACAGAAACCGGGACTGGCTCTCATTATATACTTTCAGCTTTTCCATGCTACCTTTTTCACAAACTCCAAATACCTTGCTATCATACGCATCTCGTAAATATGAACTTGACTTAATCTTCCTGGCTACCTCAAATACTACCTTATTGTTCAAAATACTTTTTCGAAGGCAAGCTGACTAGAAGCCCCTTAAGTCACCAAAGGAGAGAAGCTGTTCAAAACCGGAACCGCGTTGAGTCGAAGATATTATCATGCTGTAATCTCAAACATTCACAGGGACATGCCATGAAAACGCTTATAGCCGAGGATGATTTCACCAGTCGCCTGCTCTTGCAAGAACTGCTGAATAGTTTTGGACCATGTCACGTGGCCGTCAACGGAACGGAGGCGGTTGAGGCAGTTCGAATCTCGCTGGAAGCAAAGGAGCCCTACGATCTCATCTGTCTGGATATTATGATGCCGGAAATGGACGGACAGTCCGCGCTTCGAAACATCCGGACGCAGGAAGAGGCCCAGGGAATAGTCTCATCCAGAGGAACGAAGATCGTAATGATCACCGCCCTAGAAGATATTAAGAATGCCATGCTCGCTTATTCTGGCCTTTGCGACGCTTACTTAACCAAACCGATACATAGGGAGAAGCTGCTGGTAGAGCTTCGTAATCTGCAGCTCATTCCGTAAAAGGAAGGCCACTCCATGCGCATCCTGATCGCCGAAGACGATTTCACGAGTCGCAACATGCTGACGGCACTCCTGAGAAAAGCTGGGCACGATGTTACCGGAACGGTGAACGGTGTTGATGCATGGGAGGAATTGCAAAAACCCGACGCACCCCGATTGGCTATTCTCGATTGGTTAATGCCGGAGATGGACGGACTGGAGGTTGTACGCCAGGTCCGCGCCAAGAAAACCGACCGGCCGCCCTATCTCATCATGCTGACCACCAAAGGTGAGAAGGCAAATATCATCTCCGGGCTGGATGCGGGGGCAGACGATTACCTGTCCAAGCCGTTTGATGCTGAAGAACTGCGCGCCCGCGTAGACGTCGGATGCCGCATAATCGCAATGCAAAACGAACTTTGTCAGGCGCGCGATGCTCTGGCATATGAAGCCGCACATGATCCGTTGACTGGCATCCTCAATCGTAGAGCGCTCGAAACGGCGCTTTCCTGCGAGCTTTCCCGACAATTGCGTCATCAACACGGCCTTTCAGTGGGCATTTGCGATATCGATTATTTCAAGACGATAAATGACACCTACGGTCACGTGGTCGGCGATGAAGTGCTCTGCGGGTATGCGAGTCTGCTGAAAGCCTGTCTCCGCAATTACGACCATTTCGGGCGGATCGGCGGTGATGAATTTCTTATGATCGCGCCTTATGCCCGTGAAGATGCAGCCAATAAACTCTTTGAAAAGGTGCGTATGAAGGTTGCCAACACTCCCATACCCACTCGGGTGGGCGATGTCGCCATTACCGTCAGTATTGGCGTTCGATCCGTGCGAGATGGCGACACCATCGACAAACTTCTCACGGACCTGGACGCCGCTCTGTATCGGGCAAAAAATGAAGGTCGCAACCGAGTGTGTTTGGATAGTCAAGAAATTGCAGGGGTCGATACCACACATTCATCCTCATAGAGGTACAACCATGAGCGAAGGGGCATCACAGCCATTGACGGTGGTGGTCAACGACGACCCAACCCAACTCGAAATTCTTTGCGGACTGGCGCTGAAGGCCGGCTTGAGGCCGCTGCCATTCACAAGGGCAGAGGAGGCCTTACGCGCCATATATTCCTCTCCGCCCGACCTGATCGTGACGGACGTTTACATGCCCGACCTGGACGGCTGGCGCTTTTGCCGCCTGTTGCGCTCGCCCGAATACAAGTTCTGCAACGAAATCCCAAT
>JBFXII010000328.1:0-4054 GCA_050176095.1 Desulfomonilaceae bacterium | reverse complement strand
CCACTCTCAGGTAGGTTTTATAAATGCCGGTTTTTCTATGATGTCTTACAGCCGTATCAACAAGTTACCCGATGGAAAAGCTTTCTCCATGGAAAAAGATGTTTTCCCATCGTTAGTGAGCTCCCGCTTGATGTACGGATTAGAACAACAAGGTGTTTTTTTTGATATAGGGACACCGGAGACTTATACAAAATTCGCGAAATATATTGAAAAACGTCAAAAAAAATCATCGCGGACTTGATAATACGTCAACAAGCTTTAATATTAATTATATTGTTCTAGGAGGGCTCTATGTGCACAGCAAGTGTTGGCAACCTGCTTGTCTATGATAATGACTTTCAAGAACTCATGAACAACCCGGTGATGGACATCATACACAAACAGGTCGTAATGACCTTGTATTCATTGGATCTGAGCAAAAGACTTCATGAGTATCAAAAGCTTTTGCCTGTTTATTTGGGAATGAATCTTGAAGAATGCAACAAATTGCTTGAAACGATCGAAAAGGCAGGAATAATACTCAAAGAAAACGGTGTGATCAGGCTTACTCACGCTGTAAATATTGATTCAGCGGAATCATGTGGTTGCGGTCACTAAAAGAACTTTGTCCTTACATTCCAACAGGATGCTTCTTTTTAAAAACCTGGATTAGTTCAACACTGAAACAATCAATTAACTGCAACCATTCCTGAAGGCTTATTATCTGCTGGAGGAGACGGAACGAAGTTCTCGAGCCCGTCTGAAACAACGGCCCCGTCCCTAATTCTTATTATTCTATCGCAAGCTGCTCCAATTTCGTCCTCGTGCGTAACCAGGACAACCGTAAATCCTTGCCGAGCAATGTCACGAAGTTGACCTATTACAATTTCCGTATTTTTTTGATCCAACTGACCAGTAGGCTCATCACCTAAGATTAGCGACGGATTGTTTACCAGAGCTCTAGCTATTGCGGCACGCTGTCGCTCGCCGCCTGACAGTCTGTTTGACCAGTGATCCACTCGGTGCGATAACCCTACGCGATCAAGAGCCCGCAAAATTTTGGCCCTCCTGGACTGTCTGTCCGTTTCAGCATAGATAAGTGGCAATTCAAGATTCTCAAAAACTGTTGAATTTGCAAGAAGATCGCAACTCTGAAAAACGAAACCCAGCTCACGGTTACGAAATAGAGCTTGCTCCTCTTTAGAATATTCAAGAATGTCTTGTCCCTTGAACAAATATTTTCCCGCGGTAGGTGGATGCAACAACCCAAGCACATAGAGCAACGTTGATTTCCCAGATCCGGAAGGCCCCATTATGGCAACCATCTCGCCTTTGTATATTCTTATGTTAGCTTGCCTGAGGGCATGGATCACCCTGTCCCCATCAAAGTAGTCTTTAACCAAATCTATAGTCTCTATTATTAATTCATTTTCCATTAATCATTTCTCTTTAACTTTTTTCTACGCTTGTTTTAATTATAACCAATTAAGGCAGTTTGTAAAATAATGTTTGATTTTCCAAATCATAAATACCGCAAAATTGAGGCTCAAGTGTGTTAGCAAAAAATTTGTTCTGTGTGGTATAAAGGAGTCATGTTCGAAATACAAAAACAAAAAGAGGGTGTTCGAGGTTCCTTTGTCAGGCTGGTAAAACTCAGCTCTGAGGATTACACAGTTATAGTACGATCTCCTGATGATGGTCGTTTACTCAACAGATACATGGGACCTGATCTTTCTAAAGCAGAGGAGGTTTTTGTTTCTGAAGTGGAAAAGCTCTATTAATGAACTTACGGCGCGTCTCGACGTTCATCGTTTATACATGAAAAGCTTCCAATTTCAGGAAAAATTTCCCTGACAAAAATTTCTAAATTCTTTTTATGAAAGGTTTTTTATGGCCAAACTTCGTCTTCAAAATGAATGGAAGATGTGGGGTAGTTTGGCTCTGTTTCTCCTGTTGATCGTAGGATATCTTTGGTATGCCAGTAGGCCTCCTACCGAAGGGGGCGAGCCATTGTGGCGCGTCACAGGAGTAATAGACGCCTCGACAATCAAAGTTCGTGGTTCTGGACAAGTCATGGACGTTTCTCTCGCTGGTCTCCAAGTCCCACAATCACAACAGGAAGCAGCGAAAGAATTCCTAAATAAGACTCTCAAAGATCAATGGGTTCGAGTCAAACTACTTGGTCAGGATTCTGGCCAGGTAAAGAAAGCCCTTGTCTTCATCTCCGGCGAAGATGTTAACGCTCGAATGATTCGATGGGGTCTTGCCCAGATAAACCGTGATGAAAAAGATTTTGACGTCAGGCCTTATATGGAATTAGAACAAGAGGCCGAAATGTCTAAACGAGGATTGTGGAACAAATAAGACGCAGGAGCGATTTATAATGAAGGTTCTTTTAATCGGATCAGGTGGCAGAGAGCACTCTATTGCCTGGAAGCTCGCTCAATCCGACCTTGTCGACACGGTCATTGCCGCTCCTGGCAATGTCGGAATTTCAAATGAGCCCAAATGCAAATCCGTAAATGTTTCATCCGAAGACATTTCTGGTCTCTTAAATCTAGCGTTTACCGAAAAAATTGACCTCACAGTCGTTGGGCCTGAGGCTCCCCTTTGCGCAGGACTCACCGACCTGTTCGCCTCAAAGAGCCTGAAGGTTTTTGGGCCTTCTGCTAAGGCTGCCATGCTAGAGGGTAGCAAAGTATTTGCAAAGAACTTGATGAAAAAATACAAAATACCAACAGCCGATTTCGAAGTTTTTGACAGTTTTGATAAGGCCAAATCGATGGTTTCAGACTGCCGTTTTCCTACTGTGATCAAGGCAGACGGCTTGGCGGCAGGCAAGGGCGTTTTTGTTTGCAAGAACAAAGATGAGGCCCTAGAGGCGCTTCATTCCATCATGAACAAGAAAATATTTGGCGCATCTGGAAATAAAACCATAATTGAAGATTGTCTCGAGGGGGAAGAGGCTTCGTTCATTGCATTCAGTGATGGTAAAACAGTTGTGCCGTTAGCCGGGTCTCAGGACCACAAGCCCATTTATGACGATGACAAGGGCCCTAACACAGGTGGAATGGGAGCATATTCTCCAGCCCCTGTGATAACTGAAACTCTACATCAAAAAATTATGACCGACGTAATGATTCCAACCGTTAGAGGCCTTGAATCAGAGGGGACTCCCTTCGTTGGTTTCTTGTATGCCGGCCTTATGATCAAGGGTGATGATATAAAAGTTCTAGAATTCAATGTTAGATTAGGCGATCCTGAAGCTCAACCGCTGTTGTTCAGAATGAAATCGGACCTTATTCCGTTGATGTCTGCTTCCCTCGAAGGACGCCTGAACGAAATGAACATCGAGTGGATGGATGAAGACTCTGTTTGTGTAGTCATGGCATCCAAAGGTTACCCAGGGCCTTATGAAAAAGGTCTGCAAATTAGGGGCCTCAAAGAGGCCGAAAAGATTGCCGGCGTCAAAGTATTCATAGCCGGAGCTAAAGAGCAAAATGGTCATTTGGTTACTAATGGTGGACGGGTTCTAGGAGTCACCGCTCGCTCGAAAGGAATAGAGGCTGCAATCAAAAAGGTTTATCAGGCCGTAAACTTTATAAAATGGGAAGGCGCCCATTACAGAAAAGACATAGGCAAGAAAGCTCTCATGAGGTTAAAGGATAATTAATTTCAACCTCACCTGTGCAAAACCTAAGGGGGAAATTGTCCCTAGCTCTTTTCAAGTTGTTGGAAATCAAGCCCTTGGAAAATCTATGACCATAAGTCTTGTCCAAAACGAATTTTTGAGTTAATCGAAACCGCTCAGTATTCTGACAAGAAGGCTTATTAGAGACAGGATCCCCTTGGAATAGATTCTATAAACCAAAAAATAACTGATTGACACGTCAATCGAAAAATGTTACCCCTTTCACATGCTTAGAAATGATAGTCTTTCAGAATCACGAAAAGATAAAGAAGCGGTCATATTAGAATCTGCCTGCCGTGTAATTCGCGAAAGAGGTTTTCATCAAGCGCGCATTACTGATATAGCGCAAACTGCTGGAATAAGCTATGGGTTGGTTTACCATTA
>JBFXII010000327.1:0-4057 GCA_050176095.1 Desulfomonilaceae bacterium | reverse complement strand
ACCGCCGTCTGCAACTCCTCTAGAGTACAGTTCTCTTGATTGGGCATGTTTCTTGGACGAGACATGCATATACAAAATCACAAATCGATCAAAAAGTCGCGTTTTTTTTCGCGATCATTTTCGAGAAACGCTATATAACCTGTTCAATTGGTTGAGGATCGTGTCTAAAAACATTTCATTTTCTCTCTTGGTAAAAAGACTTGATGATGCTGAATGAACAAAATTTAGTCGATTGCGAAATATGTAGACTACCAAAAGAGTTTTTGTCTTAGATAGCATCTTGTAAGGTACACCAATTACCTCTTCAACATTCAAGTCTCCTACTGTGGTGAGGGCTGAGTTACTGGTGAGTTTTCCACCCTCAGTCTTTGGCCAGACAACCCCAAGCCAAGTCACAGCGGCGGAAAATTCATGTTGACCTGTGATTAAAGATATGATCTTGCGCCTAATCCTATAGGGAAAAATGCGAGCAGCATCGATCATCCTTTTTATGTCGTTAGCAAGCTTTAGGTCTACTTGTTTCCGGAAATGATGTATGCGCCTAATTGCTATTGATTTGACAAACCTTTGAATATCAATTCGTTCTTCAGGCCTAGATTCAAAAAAAATTAGAGAACTACTGTTCCCGTGGTCGACATTTTGGAATCTTCCTCTCATGTTAACTGAGACGGAAGTTGTCAACAGACCGGGTTCTTCATTCCTATCCATGTTCCATTGGTCGATAGCTAAATTTGTCGAAGCAACAAGGGCATCAATTAGAGAAATACCTTTACTTCGGAGTTTCTTCAGCAAATCAGATGATTCTTGCTCTGAAAAAATTGTTTTTGAATGGTTTTGTCCCTGGTTGGTCTTTCCTCCGCTGCCAATTGGGAGTTTTGGCTTCAAAAAAAGATTTCTTGCTGCTTGCTTGATTTCTCTAACATGGTCTGAGAAAACCAATTTTTTCTGATTTACAGGCTTTTTTTGAGATCCTGAGAGTGAAACAGATAGTGTTGCTGAATCTAATTTTTGGCCATGTGTGATTTCGTAATAGCGGAGAAGAGTCTCCTGCCCGACGTCAGAAGCTAAAGCGGCATCTCCTGCAGCATGATGAATGATCCAACCAAAAAGGAAGCGTTCTTGAGACACTTGTATGCAATGAAATTCGGATGACACTTCGACAAGCAAATCCCAGTCGCGCTCAAGTCTCGGAGTCAAGACAGAAAGTGCTTTTTCCATCGCAGAGTCAGAAGAAACAGACTCAGAAAGATCATGAAAAAAAAGAGGAAGACTATCGATCCCATTAAATTTCCACTCAAGGTAATGTAGGCGTCGGTGTTTGATATCTTCAATGACACTCGTCAATTGTGGGAATTTTGAAGCAGCACTCCTAGCCGAGTCGAATAATTTCTCAACGTTTAAGGGACCTTTTACATCGATCAGACAGATAAGAATGTTTTTTGTGAAGCTTAGAGTCGATAGCGCTAACATTTCCGACGATGCGCCAAGCCTACTACGTTTTACCGACAATCA
This sequence comes from Desulfomonilaceae bacterium, assembly GCA_050176095.1. Taxonomy (GTDB): domain Bacteria; phylum Desulfobacterota; class Desulfomonilia; order Desulfomonilales; family Desulfomonilaceae; genus CAITZA01. The sequence continues at coordinate 2,545 of JBFXII010000327.1, read as the reverse complement.
ACCGCCTCCTCGACTAAAAAACGGAATTCCATCATCTTTTTCATCTTGATTAAGCAATAGACTTCTCAAAGTGTAGGTTAAATCCTTTCGAAATAACTTCAAATGTAAAGTCCGAAAGGTCAAAAAGTTGCAGCTTATCACAAGGAGCCCAGCAGGCCTCAGAAGCATCAGACCCTGCATTCAAAATTCCGCCTTTAACCTCGCAAAGATAGTCGGCTAGAATGTAATGATATTTTACAGATCCGGCATCATCGTGAATTATACGTTCCAGGATTTCTACCAGGCAATATGGCTGGACGATCAGACCGGTTTCTTCGTAGGCTTCCCGCATAACTGCCTCTAGCAGGGATTCACCAAGATTGACGAGGCCCCCTGGTATGCTCCATTGTCCCTTTGAAGGTTCCTTGGCTCTCCGAATCAACGCTATTTCTGATCCACTTACTATCAGAGCCCCCACTCCAAAAAGAGGCGTATTGAAGTATTCACGATCAAAATTGGTCAAATCTTTTTCCATTAGAAAGTCTTAAGATTCCAGGCTCATCTGTGCCAGAGGAACAACAGATACCCCATGAGATTTTGGAAAAAATAAAAAAATCATGAAAACGGCAAAAAATCTTGTAATGTGACCTTCTTCCCTGGAGTGTCATTTTTTAATAGAGTTTGACGGAAAGGGTTTTCGTTGAGCTCCAAATCAACGGAATCATTTGTACCTTCGTTTAGTTTCGTTTCAAACCCCGCCGCGTGTTCTTCAACCCGACTTTCCCCCGTGGACACTAGAGGATCCTGGAATCCCATATCATCGGATCTCTGTTCAGATTGTCGCTTATCTGAGGTTTCAGGCTCCGTAGCGCCAATCACAGTAGCCTTATAGACCTCTGAGTGTTCCACGGTGTCATTTACGTCAGTATTTTGTTGCTGTTCGTCGAGTTTCTCAATAAATTTTTGGGAAGTAGATGATGAACCGGCATGATCATCCTGACTAATGGCACTGCTCAATTCTGAGCCTTCTTCGACGCCACCTGGCACCTCTGCGGCACTGGTTGGTTTCTTACGAGTTCTCCTTCTCCTACGCTGTTGCTTGGTAACCTTTTCTATTTTTTCCTCTACGATGGCTTCCTTATCAATAGTGTCGGGGATCTCAGTCTCATGAGAGAATTCGAATTCTATTTCAGAAATTAAAGAAGGAGCTTCGATGGTGGCAAAATCAGATTCCTGCTCTTTGAGGGCTTCCACAACAATTTCGTTGTCTACGATGGCGTGTTTGGAAGAAATCGTAACTCGTGCGCCAAACTGAGATTCGAGCTCGACAATTTTGGATCTCATGTTGTTGAGGAGGTAATCAGAGACCTTTGGAGGCGCAGTAGCTCTAACTTGTACCACATCGCCTTTAGCCAGGGCAGATTTAATCCTCCTAAACACAGACAAAGCAGTCGTTTCAATAGATCTGACCCGTCCTCTACCTTCGCACAGAGGACACTCATGATATTCACCCTCTCCCAATGAAGATTTGATCCGTTGGCGGGAAAGTTCAAGAACTCCAAGACTCGAAATTTTTAGCACCTTGGTTTTAGCTCGATCAGTTTTTAGAGCGTTTTTTAGTTGCTTTTCAACATCTTGGAGATGTTTTTTCGAACTCATGTCTATAAAATCGATGACTATTATTCCCCCAAGGTCTCTCAGCCTCAACTGTCGGGCTATTTCAGGGGCAGCCTCCATGTTTACGTAGTATGCTGTGTCCTCAATTCCCTTTTCTTTAGTAGCGCTTCCAGAATTGACGTCGATGGTAACCATGGCCTCGGTTGGCTCAATTAGTATGTAACCCCCCGATTTGAGTTTTATTCTTCGTTGATAGACCAATTCAATTTGTTCTTCGAGTTGGTACTTATTGAATAAAGGTCTTTTTTCCTGATAAAGTTTTACAATCCCTTCGTATTTGGGCATGACCTGACGAAAGAACTCTCTTGCTCTTTTATAAACTTCTTTGTCGTCAACCAAGATTTCATTGATGTCGGGCTCAAAATGTTCCCTGATTGATCGGACAACAAGATCTGGCTCTTTATATAGGAGGGCTGGAGCGGAGAAGTTGACAACATTCTTTTCAATTGTATTCCAAAGCTTGAGCAAGTAGTTGAGATCTCGTGATAATTCAGTTTTCGTTCTACCCATGCCAGCTGTCCGTATGATGAATCCCATATTCTCTGGCGGTGTAAGTTGCTTGAGGATATCTTTCAGTTTTTTTCGCTCGGTTTCATCCTCTATTTTTCTTGATACACCGCATAGGTCAGTGCCAGGCATGAGAACGAGATAACGACCAGCTAAAGATATGTTAGTCGTAAGTCCGGCGCCCTTGCTGTGTCGTTCTTCTTTTATTACTTGTACGATGACATGATCGTCTTTCTTGAAAACATCTTGTATTCGAGGCTTTTTTCTGGAAGATTCAAATGATTCAGGAAAATAGGATGAATGGATGTCATTTATCGAGAGGAATCCATTTCGAGAATTGCCATAATCGACAAAAACGGCTTGAAGAGAGGGTTCGATCCTG
>JBFXII010000326.1:0-4066 GCA_050176095.1 Desulfomonilaceae bacterium | reverse complement strand
AAGACGGCCTGACATGTAATGTTAAAATTAGCGTGACCCAGTAAGCAGGAATTTTTCGATAAATTCGCCTAAGTATAATCCAACGTTTGTTCCACTGAGTTCATATATCTCAGTTATTGGTAATAGTTATTAATTGTTTGCCCATTTACTCATCATTTTAACGACTTTATCGGTCGTTTTTTTATTGATACTCGGACTGTTAAATCTCTATTTAGCAGCTCGCAATTCCAAATGTTGTTCCGAACTCGGCCCTATGCCTTTAGTGGAAGTTCTTGTTCCAATAAAGGGCTTTTCCGAAGGACAAGAACTCATCTTTAGATCACTGTTGAATCAAAATTATCCCAATTATCTGGTAAACTTTATCTTAGAAAAAAGGGAGGATGACGCATACTCATTTCTCCAGAAGCTTTGCGCAGAATTTCCCAACAGTAAGATTCTGATCAGTGGTCCTACGAGAAATTGTGGCCAGAAAAACCATAGTTTAGCTTATGGAGCGAGTATGCTCGATCCAGATACCATGATTCTCGTGACCTGCGATGGCAATAGCATTGCCAGTCCAGAATGGCTGACTTCCATTACGCGTCCTATTAGAAAAGGACAGGCCCGGGCTGTTACGACATTCAGAACATTCAACCCGCTGCGCCCCGCCAGCATTGCTGGCATTTGCCAGGCTATGTATGGTTCCTTGATATCAATGTTAATTGCAATTCATCCCAAGCCTTGGGGCGGGTCAACTGCGGTGGATCGAAGTTTGTTTGAGCATTTAGACGTTAGGTCATACTGGAATAAAACCGTCGTAGATGACCTAGTTTTAGGAAATGTCCTGGGCCAGTCCGGGATAGAGGTGCATTTTTCACTGGAAAGCGTTATGGAGACTCCGCTTCCATCTCAAACTATCAACGGATTCCTCGGTTTTCTTCACAGACAAATACTCTTCCCAAAATTCACAAACCCGGCTGTATGGTTATCCTCCATGATCTGGCAGTTTATGTTGAGCGCATCTACCTTGATCAGCATACTGATGATCGGAGCAGACGTGGTGAATTTGTCTTTCAGCTGGCAAACACTGATTCCCGCTTTTTTCTTATTGATTGCTCTTCTTGCTTTCATAGTACTGAACAAAATCAATCCTCATCATATTTCATTAACAACTTGGATTCTTGGAATTTTTCCGCTCCTAACATTGTCCACCTATGTCTATGTGCATTCGATTGGAGTAAATCATATTGATTGGAGTGGTAAACGTTATTATTGTGGCAAATTAGGAGTGGTGAACAGAATTGAAGAGCTGAGTTAATGTGTCTACATTTGGCGAAATGCTATCTGTTTTAAGCCTCTAACATGGATTAGAAATATGAAGATAAAATTGGCCAGAACAGCCGGATTCTGCATGGGTGTCCGGCGAGCTCTTGAAATGGCTCTAGATCTGCAACGAGAAGCCCAGTTGAAACCCATCGTGACTTACGGACCTCTGATCCATAATCCTCAGACTCTTAAGCTTTTGGCATCTAAAGGGATTTCACAAGTCAATGCAATTGAACAAATAACTGAAGGTACAGTCATCATCAGGGCTCATGGAATATCGCCTCAAGAAAAATCCCAATTGGAATCGAAAGGTGTGACAATAATAGACGCCACCTGCCCTCGCGTAGCTCAGGTGCAGGCTTTTATCAATAAGCACGCCAAAATGGGTCATTTTTGCGTCATCGTAGGGGATGAGGATCACCCAGAGGTCAGAGGTTTGATGGGATTTGCCTCCTCAGGAGGTTTGGTAATCTCCGGAAAAGATGTCAAACCTCGAATCGATTGCGTGCCTCATGATCAAACAATTTGTGTGGTAGCTCAAACTACCCAGGAACCTGACATTTTTAGAAATGTTGTTGATATGTTAAATTCAGCAGGTTTTAAGACAAAAGTTTATAACACTATCTGTGATTCTACAAAAAAAAGGCAGGCAGAAGTCAAAGATCTAGCGAGCCAAGCGGATCTTGTCATCGTAGTTGGCGGCAAGGGTTCGGGGAACACGCAAAGATTGGCTAAAGTAGCATCAGACCATGGCAAGCCAGTGATGCATATCGAAACTGACGAGGAAATCAGATCGTCTGATTTTCAGGGAACGGAAACAGTTGCGGTTACAGCTGGAGCAAGCACTCCCAACTGGCAGATTAGACAAGTCATAGACAGGTTAAAACAAATCGATAGGGCCAACAGGAGTGATTGGTTATCAAAATTGAGACGACTGGGCGATGTCTCAGTCATGGTTTATGGTTGGGCTGCCTTGGCAGGTGCTGGCCTGACAGTTACTTGTCAGACTCTATTATCAGAACCTTTAAGTTGGGTTGCTCCCCTTGTTTCAGCATTGTTCGTTTTTTCAATGCACCTACTTAATCGTATTCAGGAGCGCGGAGGGGCTGTGCGTTTCAACACGCCTGAGATAGCGTCTTTCTATACTCGTCATGATCTCTTGTTAACTATAATTGGCGCTATGTCCAGCCTATCAGCTATTGCACTGAGCTTTAAAATTAGCATCCTTTCCGGGATAGTCCTGACTCTTATGACAGTAACAGGCTTACTTTACTCCGTTCCGATATTCAGTTTTTCCAGATCCCCAATGAAATACTGGCGCGCTATCAAGGACTTTCCAGGATCTAAGACTCCCTTGGTCGCCACAGGTTGGGCCATGACCGCTTGCGCCTTGCCAATTTTGGATTTTGATCTTATTCCCGGATTCCTAGCGTTTTTTACCACATTCTTGTTCGCTTTTGGAATGGTCTTCTGGAGAACTGCTCTGTCCGACCTTCTGGACATTCAGGGAGACAGAATCGTGGGACGAGAGACTATTCCCATACTCTTGGGAGCATTGAATACGAAGAAGCTCCTAAACCATCTTTTAATAGCTCTAACGCTCTTACTGTTTGCATCTGGATTAATGCAAATTATCCCTAAACTCTCCCTTTTTCTTGTAATCAATGTCGTCTTCTATTATCTCCTTTTTTCTTTTATTCTAAAACGAAATATGGTTGATAGACTTGTGCTTGAAGCGATAACAGATGCCAACCTGGCTATTTGTGGGTTAGTTTCAGTAGCATATATATTAGCCTCTTGATTCATATGATCCTCAAATATCCTTTTTTTGCTTGCAGAGCGGAACTGGGCAAATGGTCCATAAACCATTCGTCGGAGACAATCAGCACAGTGATAACATCCCATTTTACTAACATGAATGGGCCTGTAACCCTCAGTTATTAGGGACATTAAATAAAAAAAGCAATAAATTCAATCGTCACCTATGGAAATGCCGCGCTTAACTGAGGGGACACATCGGCCTAAACAAAAAACTTGACAAAAATATTTTTTAAGTATAAATATTTTGTTTTCATAGAGGAGCCGTTTGCTGGCGTAGCTCAACTGGCAGAGCAGCTGATTTGTAATCAGCAGGTTGCGGGTTCGAGTCCCATCGCCAGCTCCATGTGGAGGGGTTCCCGAGTGGCTAAAGGGGGCAGACTGTAAATCTGTTGGCGACGCCTTCGGAGGTTCGAATCCTCCCCCCTCCACCATCAAAAAACGGCATGTCTTTTTGTGTACGGATCCATGCGGGAATAGCTCAGTTGGTAGAGCGTCAGCCTTCCAAGCTGAACGTCGCGGGTTCGAGTCCCGTTTCCCGCTCCAGAAAACACTCCCAGGAATTTTCCTGGGTTATTAGTGGCGCCGGCCTTGCGCTGAGAATCCTCTCTCAGAAAATAAAATCGTAACGCCGGGTTTTGTTGTGCCCACGTAGCTCAGTAGGTAGAGCACTTCCTTGGTAAGGAAGAGGTTCACCGGTTCGATCCCGGTCGTGGGCTCCATGTGAGTTACTCCTACGATTTTTTGATCGAGGAGGAAAAATACTGCTAGTTTATACTCTGAACTAGTTAACCAATTGAGCCGGTGAATCTTCAAGGAGGAGCCCATGGGCAAGGCGAAATTTGAGCGTACGAAGCCACACGTGAACATAGGGACAATAGGTCACATCGATCACGGCAAGACAACATTGACTGCGGCTATTACGCGGACGTTGTCCAAGCAG
>JBFXII010000325.1:0-4096 GCA_050176095.1 Desulfomonilaceae bacterium | reverse complement strand
TCCGAGAAGACTGATGTCATCCTGTGGTTTGGAATGTCCAGCAAAATCCACTAATGAAGCCTGAACATAATCCAGTAGTTGGTCCACTGGTCTGTCGTAGTGGCTGATGAGAACTTTCTTAAGCCTATCCATTCCAAAACATTCTTTCTGAGCATTCTCAAATTCCGTAAGACCATCACTATACAGGATTATTTTATCGCCACGTTCAAGATGCTTTTCTCCCTGTTCAAAAGGGATCATGCCACCAAGGCCAATTATTGTTCCGCCTTTGTCCATGAAGTCAAGGGATCCATCACCACGGACTATTAGGGGGAAAGGATGTCCGGCGCTGCTATACGTCAATATGTTGTCGTTACAATTTAGAATGCCATAAAATATTGTGAAGTATTTGTCGAAACGCTCCATCGGGAATTCGAGATCCAAATTATCCATGACTTCTCTCGGCGAAATCACTTTGGTTTTGTTGGATTGCCCTGTTTGATTTCTGATTATGAATCCGGAATGAGGCTGAAGAACCTGAGACACTGAGACTGCCATCATAGCAGCTGGAGCTCCATGCCCACTTACGTCAAATAAATATAGACCGATATTATGGTCATCCAACTCTACAACGTTAAACATATCGCCGGCAATTGACGAACAGGGCCTAAATTTAAATGCAATCTTGACATTTCTTATTTTTGGAATGTCACGAGGCAAGAAGCGGCGCTGAATCTCTGAAGCGGCTGCCAAATCCTCTTTAAGTTTTCTTTGCTTAACTAGAAGCAAATCATGAGCAAGCCTCAAAGCGCGTTGTGTCTTGAACAGGATCTCGTAATCCAATCCTTTTTCCCTAAAACGTTGAAGTAGTTCCCTCTTTTCAAAGTATTCCTGCCCCAATAACTGCAAAAGCAATGTTGGTTTTCCATTTAAATTTAAAGCCAAGAGTTCTAGATTGATTTCCCTGCCATCGCTATCAGTCTCCACCCAAGGCCCCGATTTTAGTATTCCTAGTGAGCTGTCAGTCCAGTGTTGATGAGCCAGAGGTCCAAAGTGATCTACAAATGGGGAAATGTTTTCCAAAACAATTTCGTTATTATCGAATGCTTCGGAACCAAACGTCGCAGTGAACCAGCTCGGTATTCTTCCCAAAACACGCAACCTGTTGTCGCTGGACGGCTCCATAACCATAAAGCCCAGAGTTTCCAATAAATCAAACAGGACAGGTTCAGTCATTTCCTTTTGGGGGAAGCGGGTATCTCGCAAATCCATATTCCTGACATTGAGAAAGGGATATTAATCAAAAAACTTTTTAAAGGAGATCAATCATTCTATTGTATTGATGAAGCGCATTCCATGAAAAATTACCATGATATGTGTATTACGTCCAGAAAACTAACGAATGAGATTTCACAATCATTTCAGAATCAGCTTTTTTGATGACATCTTGCTAATTCCCAGAAATTACAGATCTTATTGCTGATTGTATAATGTTTAAAGGTTGTTTATAGTCTCTCAAAACTTTCGATAGTGGGTCAAAGAACTCGATGACATGGGAGGAAAGCACATGAATATTGAAGAATCGGTGTTAGGTAGAAGAAGTATACGTTCTTTTTTACCAAAACCTGTTTCGAGGGAAGTCATAACAAGAATAATTGAATGCGCGCGGTGGGCTCCTTCCTGGGGAAACACACAGCCGTGGGAAATAGTTGTAGCTGACGGCGAAAAGGCTAGAGAGTTAGCTGAGGCTTTCGAAAACGAAGGCAAAAAAGGGGCCGATCCGCGTTCCGACATTTCAGCGCCTGCAGATTTTCCCGAAATTCACAAAAATAGGTACATCGAGTTAGGACGCGACTTATTGACATACATAGGGATTGAGCGAGACGATAAAGCGGCTCGTAAACAACATTACCTCAATATGTACAAATTCTTTGGCGCTCCGGCTGTGATATATCTGTTTATAGATGAGGGACTCAACATTCCTTATTCTTGTTTGGACATCGGATCTATAGGAACAACCATTTGTTACCTGGCGCATAGCGAAGGTTTGGGAACCATTTACTTGGCCGCGTCCATGCATTTTCCAGAAATCGTGAAGAATGTTTTATCAATTCCTGAAACGAAGAAATTGGTAATCGGCATAGCTATTGGCTATCCTCATCCTACTGATAAGGCAAGTCTTTTTAGAAGCCAAAGGGTCCCTACCCAAGAAATACTTAGATTTGCGTAGAATATGAATTAGTTCAGTTGATGGAAATCAGAAAAGTTGATCAATTTAATCAGGCGTCCAATAAGAGTAAGTATTGACTAGCTGAGTTCTTGGTATTAGATTGAATTTCACTGACCAGCCTAAAAAACTGTGGCAGAAGTTACAGTGTTTTATTTTTTGTACGATCTGAAGCGGCTCAATGAGAAGGCGTGATTTCATCAAAACGTTGGGGGTTGCGGGAGTAGCCTCCACCTTCGCTGTTGGGGCAGGCAGTTTAACTAACGCCTCTCTGGAAGGTAACGCGCAGACGGTTATCGATGCCCACGGCCTTAACTCTCCCTTTGATCTAACGTTCGATCCTTCTGGAAATCTTTTTGTTAGTGATCCCCCTTCTTATCAGATCAAAAGATTGAATTCAAAATTAGTTCCTGTAAGCTTCTTCGGAAAGCCGGGATCACACATAGGAAGGCTGAACTACCCAAAAGGGTTAGCGTGTGATGCAGATGGCCTAATTTACGTCGTGGATTCAAACAATTGCCGAATTCAAATCTTTGATATAGAGGGCCAGGTAAAAAGATCTGTAGGATCGATAGGCAGCATTGGTGGTTCATTCTCCACTCCTCAAGCGGTATATGTCGACGACCAAAGACGAATGCTCGTCGCTGACACTAGAAATCATAGGGTTCAAGTATTCAAAGACTTTGAATTGATATCCGTTTTAGGGGAATTGGGCGATGCCAGCGATCAATTCAGATTACCTACATCGTGCGCCTATACTCTTGACAACGAGATAATCGTTTTAGACAGCAAGCACGGAATGATAAAAATATTTGGAGCCGATTTGGCTTTCAAAAGGAGTTTTGGCTCTGAGGGAAGCTCTCCTGGTCAATTCAATTTGCCGCAGGGAATGAGCCTGTCTCGAGAAGGCACGATCTGGATTGCTGACACGGGCAATCACAGGATTCAACAGTTCAATCTTGAGGGATCTTTGATAAATGTAATCGGCAAAGAAGGAAGTGGAGAGGGTGAATTCAAAAGACCCACTGGTGTTTGTTTCAAGGATGGCTTCATCTACGTAGCTGATAGTGGTAACAGAAGAGTACACAGGATAAAGGTTTCTTAGATCTGTTTTCTGTAGTTTTTCCCAAAGCAAAATAGCAGGCGTCATGGATATCGAGACCTTAACTTTGATTTTCTTGATAATTCTCTTTTTGGTGGCTGAATACTACAGGGCTGCAAGGTCTCGTCGTGGCACAATTGTTTCGTTCCAAGAATCTGAGCTTGGTTTTCTGATTAATCCAATTTTAACGGCTAGGGTTCAGCTTGAAAATGGAAAATTTGTTCAGGCGAGTGTTAACAGTTGCACTGCCTGCATGGGAAGGCTTTGTGTGGGGTCCGAAGTAAGAGTTTATAATTCCCATGACGGATATATTCTGGATGTTCCCTGGCTTCCCAAAAAATTGAACAGACGATGTGGATAGCATGAAACCTTTGTTTCACGATTCAAACCATGTGGGTAGTCAAACGAATTGTTGAGTTAGGGAGATATTAGTTGGAATATTTGGGTTACATAAACCTGGGGATTTTTCTAGCCCTAATGTTGTCAACACTGTTTGGTTATATCCGCACACCGGTTCAAACTGTATTAGTCCTATCAACCATTCTATGCCTGATAGTGGGCGCCATTTTCAAATACGCTGCTTATGGAGTTGATGCTGTCCTGCTTATGCCTAATGAATTTTTGGGCGGAATTATTCTACATCCTATAACGGCATTGCTTACTGGATTGTTTCTGGCAGGAGGATTGAAAGCCTCAGGTGGATTCGATGCCCTAAAAGTATTGTTACGCTTTTTGAGGAGGAGTCCAATTGGTCTAGTGGGGACTCTGGTGATATTAATTAATCTTCC
>JBFXII010000324.1:0-4105 GCA_050176095.1 Desulfomonilaceae bacterium | reverse complement strand
GTGAAAACCGTGATAAATAGCCTATCGTGGCGTATTAATTAGAGCGTTAGTAATTTCCAAAATCGATTGTTCTTATTCCAAATTGTTGATTTCTCATGTTTACTCAATTGTTGCCACAAGGAAGTTATATATTATGAAAGTTTTCATGACCGGAGCTAATGGCTTTGTGGGCCAAAAACTAACCAAGTCGTTTCTCGAGGCTGGACACGAAGTGACTTGGTTGGTGAGATCTCCCAAAAGGTTCGAAAAATCTTCAAACAATGTCGAGATGCTGGTGGGAGACCCTACCAATCCGGGGAAATGGCAGGAAAATGTCGAAAACTTCCAGCTACTGATCAATCTCGCAGGAGCTACTATTTTCAAAAGATGGACTCCTGACTACAAGAAACTAATTTACAATAGCCGTATCCTCACAACAAGGAACCTCGTTGACGCATCCGCAAGCGGATCCACTCTTCTGAGCACATCAGCGGTTGGTTATTATGGCTTTACCGATGATGCGCCACTTGACGAATCTGCTCCTGCTGGAACCGGTTTCTTGGCTGAGTTAGCCGCTGATTGGGAAAACGAGGCCATGAAAGGGAAAGACAAGGGTCTTAGAGTCGTGATAACCCGCTTTGGGGTTGTGTTAGGACAGGATGGTGGAGCCTTGGCTCAAATGGTTCGACCATTCAAGTTTTTCGTAGGCGGTCCAATTGGATCTGGCAAACAGTGGGTGTCATGGATTCATATTGAAGACTTGTGCCGGGCAGCTTTATTTATTTTGAAAAATCCAGACATTTATGGTCCGGTCAACCTCTGCGCTCCAGATCCGGTTCAGAACAGAACACTGGCAAAGGAGATAGGGTCAACCATAAATCGACCTTCATTCATGCCTTCCCCTGAGTTTGCAATAAACCTGATCCTCGGCGAGTTTGGATCCGTCATACTTAAAGGACAACGTGTGATCCCCAAGAAACTCCTGGACTATGGCTTTTCTTTTAAATACGCGAGCATTCAATCGGCCTTGAACAATCTACTGCTAGACGAGTAGATTGTAAGCTCTGATAAATATGAATCAATTCACTGACCCATCTGACTGAATAATATTCTTTATCAAGTTTCTAACGCGATATCGCTCTATTTTCCTTATTTGGTGGGCCAAGCGCCCTCTAACTTGCTGTTAGGGACGTAATAGCATATTCCTCCCAATTGCTCTTTTTCATCAAGTGGAAGCCACACTCTGAAAACGGTTCCATTCTCGTCTGACTTCAGAGATATTGATCCGGCATGATCTTCCACTATTTTTTTGGTTACTGTAAGGCCGAGGCCCGTTCCATGTTCTTTAGTTGTAAAAAATGGGTTGAAGACATTTTGTAGTGCTTCTGGTGGAATCACTGAGCCGGTGTTGCTCATCTTCATCTCAAAATAGACTTCCGATTCCAGTTCTCCAACTTTTTGCGCCTTGTCGCTCGGAATTGAAACTCCTGTTTCGATAGTGATGATTCCGCCTTGAGGGCTAGCCTCTATAGCATTGGAAAAGAGATTGAGAACGAGCTGCTGAAATCTTCCTGGATCAACAGGTATGTCCCCTATCTCCGAACCAAGATTTACGTCAATTTTTAGTTCTTTCTCCAGCACTCTTGATTCAGTTATTTCAAGTATGTACTTGATAAGATCGTTAGGGTTAACCCGCTGCAACCGAACATTACTGCGCTTGGTAAATTCGATCAAACGATCGAGTATCTTTTCCAGCCTCTGAATTTCTGTAATAATTATAGAAACGTATTGTTTCTGCTTGTCCAATTCGTCTTCGCCGGGTGAATTTATCGCGCGAGAAAGTCTTCTAGCAAATCCACCTATTATAGCCAATGGCTGACGAAGTTCGTGAGCCACTTCCGCTGTATGATCTTCAATGGCTTTGCACTTTCCAGACTCGACAATATGCTCATATAGTTCGTCAATGATCTTGATCTTCTCTACGAGAGCCGCCTTCGAAGCCTTTAGCTCTTCCTCGAGTTGACGTCGAACCGTTCTATCTCGCATTACTCCATCGAATCCGCCCGTTTGATCAATCTCGTTGATCGACTTGACTATCCTAATCCTAGCGACCTTACGTGCTCCATCACGATCCAAAACCGCCACTTCTTCGTCCCAGACCTTTCCAGCTTCCAAACTACTAAGATTTTCAAGTCGAGATCGATCCTCAGGCGCCACATAGTCCCTCAACGGAGTTTCCAGCACTTGGCTCACCGGAAACCCGAGAAATTTCTCTATCTGCGGATTTACAAATAAAAAGCAGGCCTTGGAATCCAAAGAAAAAATTACGTCCGGAGATTGTTCAACCAGGTTTCTATAAAGTCGCTCGGAATCCTTTAGCCATTCTTCATCACGTTTTCTTTGGGTTATATCTGATGATAGCAGTCTAGCCCCTACCACAGATCCGTCCGAATTCCTAACCGGGGTTACGGTAGTTTCCAACCATACCTTGTTACCATGAATATCGGTTCCCAAATTTTCACTACGGACGCGATGTTCGCCATTGAAAACCCTCGATGCTGGGCATCCATGACAAATATCATCACAGGCCCCAATTAGCTGGTAACAGTGTCGAGATTCAATCGGGCCAAAAAAATCCTCGAAAAGAGAATTACAAAAACTGACATTGTAATCTAAATCAATTTCCCAATATATTTCGCCTGCATTGGATAATAATTCAGCTATGCGTTCCTTTGTTGCGCGATCAAACACCTCATCGCCTCCGAGGAAATACTACTCTCAATTTTACACTATTTTCCAAGTATGTATTTTCAATTACGTAATGTCTAGAACAAACCACACCCTCCCTAACAATTCTTTTTGAATAGGCCTGTTTCCAATGTTTTATTAATTACTCAAACGCTTAACGTAATGCCGGACAAGTTTGTTTAGTCTGTCATCATCTTTGAGTGTAAAAAAGAGACTTCTTTCGTCCAATGAATCTTTCTCAATCTTACTAAGGAACCGGCCAGGGTTAGCTCTGAGAGCTCTGTCAAGACTTTCGAAAAGTTTTTTCTCTTCGTTCAAGGCTGCGTATGACTGAGCCAGCAAATAGTAACCTTGTCCCTTGTCTTCGTCTCTTTCGTATTGTTCCAAATTATTTATTTTTGATTCGGCCTGTGACAAAGCTTTTCTGGCTCTATCAAAATCATTCAAGCTGACGAAGGTCCTGGCGATCATGATGACATACAAAGGGTTGTCATCGAACTGGGCCGCGGCATCTTTATAAAAACCCAGAGCGGCTTGTGGCTTGGCAGCGGCAAAATACATGTTGCCAATATTGGCAAGTATCTTGGCCCTTTCCTCGCCTGCGCTCGAAAAGTCAAGAGCCTTTTCAAAATTCTTCATTGCCGATTTTGTATCACCGATGTTTTTGTAACATACAGCCAGCGCATTATAGCCAAAAGAATCTTTCGGAGCCTGCTCAATATAATGTGAAAAAGCTTCTATGGCTTCGGAATAATTCTTTTGACGAGCTAAATTTACACCCTTGTCCTTCCAGTCCTCGATCTTTTGGCTTGGATCACTGAAAGCAATCTTGTCCATGTCGAAGGGCATACCACCAACATTGAGTTTCTTAGAACAGGCTGACATCAGCAAGAACGCAGTCACTAGACCCGTCAATGCGCAAAAAAAATAATATTTTGAGAGACTAAAATCGGTTATGCTCTTGTCTGAAATTTTCCCACTCATCGACTCGCCTGTTGGAGTTTAAACCGCTACACGATAAACAATTTAGACGTCCCTTGCAATCGTTAGGATATGGCTATACCCAATAGACAGTTAATTGCAAGGCTGAAATCAAAATGTTAGTTAGCGTCAGTCACATGCCATAGAACCGATGAAAAAATTCCTATTAATTAACCAACGAAGGTAGTTTATTAGTTTTTTCTTTATTTTCAATATATTGTTAGATATATATTATCTCTTAGTTCGTGTTAAATTGGTATTAATATGTTTTGGTTTATTTATACTGCTGTGGTAATTATTTGACTGATTAATTTACAGGATTGCAAATGAGAATATTCAGTTTCAGTCTTTTTTTAGATTATGCCGTTTATCTTCTGGTAATAGTTCTTGAGATCAT
>JBFXII010000323.1:0-4107 GCA_050176095.1 Desulfomonilaceae bacterium | reverse complement strand
AATTGGAAGACTGGAAATGTGGTCAACTAATAGAAGTGAAACCGTCGGCGCTTGAACAGGAGGCGCTAAAAAGATGTATAAATAACTAAGGATTATTGAAAAGCTACAGATCATTCGTGCTCAGAATTCTGAAACTTTGTCTAAATTTCACCACAAAAGACAACGACTCACATCCGGATCTCTTAAAATAGGCAACATCTTGAAATCTATATGACTTTTATGCAACTTTAATCATTGCCACGAATTTATATTCGTGTGTCCACGAATACTTCGAGGCCAAAGACCGGGTCTATAAATCTGTTTGGATTGATACCATAGTTAATGGAGCGCTCCGGCGCATCCCAATTGGGCGTCGACTTGTCTATACATGCGTAATTAAACCATTTCCCCGGCTGCCAGTATGCGCCACGGACCAGGACGTGCCAGTTCTCAAGTAATTTCCATATAATTCCGCGTGTAATTCCCACCCCAGATCATTGTCCGGAATCGCTGGGACAGGAGATTCAAAGCTTCCTGGATTTTTGAATTTCAGGTATCCAAATCGTGTCGCCAGTGAATCTACTTTACTGGTATCCGGCTTCACATACCCCCAACCATAACCGTGAGAGGAACGCTCTGCCTTTTGAAATGACAAGATCAGATTGAGGTTACTTGCCAGCAAGTAATCAAATCTCACAGCAATTGTGTTCGACGCGGACATGTCCAGGAATGAATTTACCCCCGCTCTGAAAAATTTCCCCATCAGAATGTTGTACTGGTTGAATACAGCGTAGGCGCTTCTCTCAGCTTCCTGAACGTAGGGCTGAGTATTGTAAAGAACTCCATGCCTTCGGTCTGGCCCTGGCAAATGAGCCAAAAGCAAGCTAATTTTTGCAGGTCCGGAGTAGAGGCCAAATTCGGCCATATATCGCCACGACTCGGTGTAAGGCGGTAAGTAGGTTAGAGTAGATGGCAAGGTTTGCGATACAGGCGAAGGAATTGAAGGACTCATGTCATACTGGTTTGGTCCCGGAAGGAACCCATTCATCGCTGGTTCGTAAGCGATGCTCCTATAGAACCAGTCTGCTTCCGCATTGAGAAAGAAGCGTCCATCATTATACTTGAGGTATATCCAGCCTTCCGTTAACCGAGTTTTGCGAGGCGGATAAGCATTCCTGTTTGTAGTCGTTTGTTGTGACTCCGGACCATCATGAGTTGAAGAATAAAAGCCGCCGAACCCTGTTTCAAACACTGACCCCGAATACTTTAGATATCCTAGCAAGTGTGTATGGCGGGCGGCATTTTGATCATCCAGATTCCAGTAATCTCTGCTCCCTAGACGCCAGGGGTAAAAACCGGCGCCGATGTGAAATGGACCCCAGGGAACATCAAGTAGAAACATTTCGACAGACCGACGTCCCGTCTCGAAAATGTCCTCGGCGGATTCCGCTGAGCTGAATTGAAAACCACAAGCTTGCCTGAATCCTCTTCGGCCAAAATAAATGGCGCCTAAAGGAGTCTGGGCAGTTACCCACAACCTCGTCCATCTTCCGTACGAGATGACATATTCAAAATCGGGGTTTTCAACCGCAGCCAGATTATTGATCTGGTCTGAATTTATGCGATATGTTCCCCTTATCGCAATTGCATTGTTGAGCTTTAGGATTGGGAAGATAGCAAAACGAGTGGTAGAGGTTTCGGCGGTAGTCCCGGAAAGTAGCTTGTCATCATACCAACCATTTAACGGCGCATAGTCAGCCCCTGAAGTTCCAGCGTCGAGGTTGAATGGACCAAAGAATCCATTAGAACCTAATTGAGATGAATAAACATAACGGAAATAGAACGCCGCCGATTCAATGCTAAAATCCCACCCTCTTGCATGTGAAGGAAAAAACAACACCGGCGCCACAAGCGCCAAGAGTGTCAAAATCCTCAACGACCATCCGGAAAAACTCAGACACAATTGGCCTTCTCGGCGTCTTTGAGGTAGCTTAAAAATTCTTGTCAATTCGATCACATTTGAATTCAATTGATTGTGTTTGTCACCTCAATAATTCCAAGCTTCGCCAAGAAGCCTTGACTCCCAGCGAATTCACTGATGTCAGATTATGGCCATTAGCAAAATGAATACTTGAACATCGTTGTCAGTTTTCATGTCCAGATCAAACCAAAAAGGACTCTGGTCCCCATTATTGTCAGGATAACCGCAAAAACCTGTTTAAGCCTTTTCACTGGAAGACGATGGGCGATCTTGGCTCCAACAGGAGCAGTCAAAACGCTTGCGCAAACGATCCCTGCAAAAGCAGGCATGTAGACAAATCCCAATGACCAGTCTGGGACGTTGGAGGCGTTCCACCCAGAATAGACATAGCCAATAGCCCCCGAGATGGCGATTGGAAGGCCTATGGCGGCAGAAGTCCCTATTGCATGGTGAGCCGGTATGTTGCACCAGATCATGAACGGCACAGAAAGGCTCCCCCCGCCTATTCCAACGAAACTGGAAACAGCGCCAATTATGTTTCCTACACCAAACATGCCCCACTTTCCCGGTAGTTGACGCGACGGGTTAGGTTTTCGGTCAAGTATCATTTGAAAGGCCACGTAGTATAAGAAAATCACAAAAAAGATACTAAGGAAGGCGGTGGACATCCTTGAAGCCACGCAAGATCCGAGGAATGTCCCGAGGAGAATACCTAGAACGATTTGCCAAAAAATTTCCCACCGAACGGCGCCGACCCTGTTATGGGCAGTGAAGCTTGATATAGAGGTAAAAATTATGCTTGCCAGAGATGTGCCAAGCGCAAGATGCATGATATGCTGGTAGGGAAAGGCCTGCCACATGAACGTGTACGCAAGAATCGGGACAATGACCAAGCCCCCGCCTACTCCTAAAAGACCTGCCAGAACTCCAGCAATTGCCCCGACAAACAGGTAAACCAAAAGAACCATAATCATGACTGCTCCGAAACAGCAATGACAATACAAGTAATGGAGCCCGAACTGAATCGAATTTACAAGATGTGGACTTGTTAGGACATCTCTCCCTCGGACTGCCCTAATCCAAACCATAATTCCGTCACAATTTCCTGAACTCAATTACTGAATCGACAAAAAGAGAAACTCCAAATGTTATCAAAAGAGTCATACTATATCTGAATGATACTCCTGTAGAGAGCGCACGGCGCTTTCACCCTTTTTGAGCGCTCGTATACCTCTTGCGGCTGCAAACGCTGCCGCTAATGTAGTTATGTAAGGAGTTTTATATCTTATGGCGGCCTTGCGGATATAGGAATCATCTTCTTTGCTTATTTGACCACTTGGGGTGTTTATCACCAAATTGATCTCACGGTTTTTTATGTGATCCAGTATGTTAGGCCGACCCTCACTAAGCTTTAAAACAAGATCGGATTCTACCCCATGCTCCATCAAATAATTTCTGGTTCCTTCGGTAGCTTTTATCTTGAATCCTAATTCCGCGAATTGCCTTGCCACTTCCAATACAGCCGGACGTTCATTTTGGGTCACGGAGATTAAGACCACGCCATCAGAGGGTAGTGGTGATTGAGTGGCATCCTGAGCCCTGTAAAATGCTAAACCGAAAGATTTTGCCATCCCCAAAACTTCACCGGTTGATCGCATTTCAGGTCCAAGAACAGGGTCAACTTCCGGAAACATATTGAACGGAAAAACGGCCTCTTTGACTCCATAATGAGGTATATTCTTGGTCTTAAGCTCGAAATCAGACAATTTTTTGCCTAACATTATCTTAGTAGCTATTCTGGCCATGGCAAAGTTACACACCTTTGATACGAGCGGAACCGTTCTTGACGCCCGTGGGTTGGCTTCAAGCACAAAAACTGTATCTTTAGCTATGGCGTACTGCATATTCATAAGACCAACGACACCAAGCTCAACAGCGATCTTCCTGGTATAATCCCGAATGGTTTCAAGGTGTTTTGGGGGAATGCTTATGGGAGGAATGACACAGGCCGAATCGCCTGAATGAACCCCCGCCAATTCAATGTGTTCCATGATAGCTGGAACAAAAGCATCCGTTCCGTCAGACACTGCGTCGGCCTCGGCCTCTATAGCTTTTTCTAGGAATCTGTCTATGAGGATGGGTCTTTC